>JAOACN010000048.1 GCA_026417815.1 Chloroflexaceae bacterium
GCTTTACACCTACACACCTCCACACCTCCACACCTCCACACCTCCACACCTCCACACCTCCACACCTCCACACCTCCACGGACCGGTCACGAGGACGCGGCCGAACCCGGCTCCCCAGCCGCCGCGCCCTCGTCGCGCAGCACCGGGCTCGTCACGCGCCGGCCCCACCCCGTCCAGCTCAAGACAGGATTGCTTCCCGTCTGCACGTGATCAATGACGCTCAACAGCACAAAGCCTGCCGCGGCAATCGCCAGGGCCACCCAGAACTCGGGGGCCGCGACCTCGGGGAACACGTTGCGCTCCCGCAGCGGGATCACCTTACCGTGGCGGTCGAGCGTGGTTTCCAGCACTTCCTTCCACGGCCAGATCTTGCGCAGCGAGCCAACCATGAAGCCCATCAGCACCGCCACGGTGACATTATGGTAATACCGGAGCAGCCAGCTCAACAGGCGCACGAAGCCCAGCAGACCCACCACGGCGCCGAGGGCCACGGGGATGATCGCCAGCAGGTTCAGATCGGAGACGGCGTTGAGGACGTAGGCGTACTGGCCCAGGATCAGCAGGATAAACGAACCCGAGATGCCCGGCAGGATCATGGCCATAATCGCCACGGCGCCGCTGAAGAAGAGCGTGATCGGATCGTGGGGCATGGTCAGGGGTACCAGGCCAACGAGGAAGTATGCTCCCAACGAGCCAATCACGAGCGCCGCCACCGATGAGGGGCGCCAGCGCACCGTCGCTCCCACGGCGATGATCGAGGCCAGGATCAGGCCAAAGAAGAACGAAAAGAGGAACACCGGCTGGTTCTCGAGCAGGTAGCGCATCACCCGCGCCATCGAGATCACCGCCACGCCGATCCCCAACCCCAGGGGGATGAGAAAACCCCAGGGAACCTGGGCCAGGGCCTCGCGCCAGCGCAACTGCCCGATCAGCCGCAGCAGGTTCAGGTTGAAGGCCTTGATTGCCGCCAGCAGGCGTTCGTAAATGCCCAGGATAAACGCCATCGTGCCGCCCGATACGCCGGGGATCAGGTCGGCAATGCCCATCGCGAAACCGGTAAGAAAGAGGCGCAGAGGGGAAAAGGATCGCGGCTCGGTCTCCGGTGCTGCCATGCGCTATGCTCCGTGTGCAGGCAAATAAACATGCGCCCCAATTCAGGACGCCACGGGCGAGTATACCCTACCCGCGTTACGGCGTCAATTGATCATGAATGAGAAAGTGTTCACGATAGGATGGGCCGAGCAAGGAAGCACGAATCGGGGGAAGGTCCGGGAGGGACAGCCCTCCTGCACCTTCCCCCTGGTAAGGGCAACTCGGCGCAACCGCGTCGTATTACAACCGGTAGATCACCTCTCCCGCAGGATTGACCAGCATGTAGCCCTTGCGGGTGAGCAACAGCCGGTGCTCGCCTGGCTGGCCCAGATCCACTTCCCGGGCAACGAGCACCTCACCGTCGGCGAGGGTGAGCAGCAGCGGCGGCGCAACCCTGCCACTGGCCGCCTGCGGTTGGGCGCGCGCCGCCCGCGGGGTCGCGCGGATGGCAGCAACCGCGCTGAGGACAACCACCGCCAGGATGATCAGCACACTGAGGATGCCGGCGGCCGCCGTGGGGGTCACTGCGAACAGCAGGATAATGATGGCAGCAAGGGCCGCCAGCGCCAGACCGATGATCATCAGGTGCTGGCGGGGCGATAAAGTGTGGGTATGCACGGCACTCATGGTCTTCCTCCCAGCGGCCGCCGGGGGCGGTACGCCACGTATGCGAATGTCTCCGTCCCATTCGCGCTTCCAGTGTACCAGCGGGGTGTTATGGGGGCGCTAGTGGAGCGTTAGCGAAGTGTAAGACATGGGTTCACAGAGGTTCGGAAGGGGCCTGCGGCCCGCGCAACCCCCGTCAGCGGCAAAGGGACAAGGGAGAGCTATAGTGTAAAAACAGAGGGTCTGGGAGGGCCAGACCCTCCCAGACCCTCTTCAGGGAAAGCGGATGTTCACCCCAGGAGGTCCCGGTACTCGGGGTTCCGGCGAATAAAGGCATCTACGTACCAGCAGAGGGGCACAACGGTGAGACCGGACTCACGGGCGTAATCGAGGGCCACGCGCACGAGCTTCGCGGCGATACCCTGACCCCGCAGCGCCGGTGGCACCTCGGTGTGGGTGAACAGGATGCGCTGGCCGTCACGCCGGTACTCGGCGACCGAGAGATGGCCGCTCACCAGCGCCTCGAAGCGTTGCGCCGTCGGGTTGTGGCGAACTTCGATGTGATCGAGATCGATGTGCATAAGCTGTTTGCTCGGTCGCTCATGCGGCTGCGCCGCATACCACGGGGATAACAAAGTTCTTGTGGGAGGGCGCAGCCCTCCCAGACCCTCCCCTCGGGCAGTGACGTCCCCGAGAGGCTTGCGCCTCCCCAGAACTTTCCACGCATTCGCAGTGCGCCACCACACTCAGACGGCGCCGACCTGCCGGGCGAGCGCGATGTACTCGTCCATTTCGTGGTGGAAGGCAACGGCGATCCGCTCCGGGTCGGGCACCAGGCCCGCGTCAGCGAGGATGCCCAGTTGCACCTCTCCATTGTAACTCAGAATACTGATCCCCAGGCCCAACCGGGCCGTCGGCACCCAGAACATGGCGCGCCGAATGGTCTGTCCAGCCATCGAGTACGGCTCCCGCGGCCCCGGCACATTGGTGATCACCACACTGCCCTTGGCGGCGAAGATGTCCACCCCAAACCGCTCGACCTCCACCGGCGCTGCGCCCATCGCCTCCATCAACCCGAAGGCGATGACGGCTTCGGGCGTGCGCTTGATCGCGCTGGTCTCGGCGTGAATGCGCCCGATCCGTTCCACCGAGTCGGTTACGCCGATCGGCAAAGGGACGAAGACCAACCCGAAGTGGTTCCCGCCATCGGGGAGGGCGCCGGGTGGCAGCAGGTTGACCGGCACGACGGCGCGGATGGTCAGATCACTCACGTTCACCCCCCGCCCCCGCAGGTAGCGGCCCAGAGCGCCGCTGACGGCGGCGAGCAACACATCGTTGATGGTCGCGCCGGTGACCCGCCCGGCCGCCTTGACATCGGCCAGGGGCACCGGCCCGGTCCAGGCGGCGCGTTTGGCGATGCTGAGCGGCCCCTTGAGCGGGGTCGGCGGATCGGGGCTCATGAGCACCAGTTTCCCGGCGGCGCCGGCGCTACTGAGGCCCAGTTTCAGCAACTGGTCGGGATGGGTGATCAACTCCCAGCCCTCGTGGAGCGCGTGATCCGCCGCGCGGGCCATCTCGCTGATCAGCGCCAGGGGCGAGCGTGGGGCGTGATGGTTCTCCTGGGTTTTGGCAGCGGCTCTTGCCGCGCCCTCGTCGGTCATGCCGAGCAGCATATGGCTCAGCGCCGCGCCATCGGCCAGGCAGTGGTGCAGGCGCATGATCAGGGCACAGCCCGTGCCGCAGCGATCGACCAGGTACATCTGCCAGAGCGGGCGGGTACGGTCGAGCGTCGTGCTGAGCAAGTCGCTGACGAGGTCGCGCAGGTCGGCCTGGGTGCCTTCGCCGGGGAGGGCGATATGGTGCAGATGGGCGCTCAGTTCAAAATCCGGGGCCAGTTCCCAGTAGGGGCGACCTTCGCCCCGCGGCTCAACGATGCGCTGGCGGAAGCGCTCGAAGACCAGCAGCCGATCGCGGACGATCGCCCGCAGGTCGTCGAAGGCGATCGGCTGGTCGAAGCCCCAGAGGGCGGTGATCACCATGGGATTGACTGGCTCGTCAATATGGAGCCAGTAGGCATCGATGTTCGAGAACGGTGTTCGCGCGGACCGGTCGCTCATGGGGTCACCTCCTCATAGGCGGCGGTTGTGGCGGTAGATCGCGCCAAGCGGCGTCGCAGCCCGATCCCGGCGAGGGCGACGCCAACCGCGGCCCAGGCCCAGCGCATCCGCGCGGGGCGCCGGGCGCGCACACCCTTGGACGCGGCGGGGATGCGGGCCAACCGCTCGGCGGCCTCGGCGCGGGTGCGGGCGAACAGCGCGGGGTCGGCCCGCAGCCGGTCGGCGAGGGCGCGTTTGGCCTGCACGTCCTCATCGGTAACGTAGACGCCAAGGGAGCGCAGGCCGGCCAGTTGCAGGCCGTGCTTCTTGAACAGGCGGTAGATCTCCTTGACCCGCTCCATGGTGATGTTGCGGCCGATGGTGTAGTCCTCGAACCGCCCGTCCATCGCCAGCAGCGCGGTCTCCGCGAGACAGGCGTAGACCGTCCCCGGCGGCAGGCCGATGTTGTAACTGATCGAGACATCGCCCGGCAGGAGCACCTCGCCGCTCTCAATCACCAGCACGTCCGGGCGCAGGGCGGCCTCGGCTTCGCTGATATCGGGCGGACGGGCCACGTCGCAGATCACCGCCCCGGGCTTGCAGCGGGTGATGTCGAGCACGCGCTGGCCAAAGGCCGAGGTGGCGGTGACGATCAGGTCACACTCCCCGGCGAGTTCATCCGAGCGCGTGGCGATAATCACCCGCGCGCCGGGCGTCTCCTCCTCGATGGTGCGTTTGAGGGCGATCAGTTTCTCCGGCTCGATCGAGACCAGCACCACATCGCGGATGGCCTGGGCCAGGAGGCGCGAGCACACCGAACCAATCGAGCCGGTCGCGCCGATGACCATGGCCCGGCCCTGGGTCAGATCGCTGGCGCCCATTTTGCGGACGGCCTGTTTGGCCGCCTCAAGCGTGGCGGCCACCGTCAGGCTGTTGCCGCTGGTGATGGCGATATCGGCCTCGTGGGCCACGGTGGCCCCGGCATCGCCCACCACGCTGGTAAAGGCGCCCAACCCCATGATCCGCGCGCCCATGCGTTCGGCCATGCGGGCGGCCTGGTTCAGGCGCGTGTAGGTGAAGCGTTCCCCGTGGCGCATCATCTGGCGCGGGGTGGCGCCCAGCGAGATCAGGTAGCCCTCAACCCGCTGGCCGGTGGCCACCGAGCGCGCGCCGCTCACCTTCCCCACGTAGATCGGGGGGAAGTAGGCCGCCACGGCCTCAACCAGTTCATCGGGGAGATAGCGGGTCCAGCCGAACCAGGGGTGGGAATGAATAAAACTGACGTTCAGCGGGTGGATCACAAAGGCAAACTTGTTGATCCCGGCATCCTCCGGCTGCAAGTAGGTGATCGCCGGCGACCAATCGATTTCGGCCAGCAGGTCAAGGTAGGTATCCTCGGTGAGCGGCGCGTCAGGATTGGCGCGCAGGGCCGCCAGCAACCCTTCGACCGTCGCCGCCGACCAGTGGCGCAGGCCATCAACGGGGATCAGCCCATCAAGCAGGGAGACCACGATCGAGGCACCCCGCGCCTGCAGGTCGGCGCGATCCTCGGCGCTGGCCCACTCGACGACGATCGTCTTCCGCTGGAGCGAGGGGGGCGCGTAGCGCCGGATGGCGCCAATCTCCCCGGCCAGCAGATCGGCCCAGGCGAAGGGCGCGGCCGGGCGCGGGTTGCGCGGCGTGCCGGGGCGCGGAACGACCCGGTGGAAAGGCGCCGTCTTGAGCCACTCCAGCGTCGGCGCGGCCACCCGCGGCAGGGTGGCCGGGCTGCCAACCCCCGGCAGGTCGGGCATGCCAAAAAAGACCACCGGATCGGCGTAGCGCACGGTGCAGCCCCGGCGCGACAGGGCATGGGCCAGGCCGTCGTGGTTCAGACCAGGCACCATCAGCACCCGTTTCCGGCTGAAAATGCCCGGCTGGGCCCGATCGGCAAGAATGACGCCCCACCGCTCCAGCATCGGACGCACGCCACTGCCATCCACCACCGGCGTCTGTCTGGCGGCGGCGGCCAGGGCGCTCCCCAGGGCGTGGGGCTGCCGGGCCGGGCCGAGCCGCAGGCTGGCCGGCATGTTCTCCAGAGCAATGGCGCTTACCTGCCCATCATGTTCGGCGATCAGCCTCCGGGCAAGCTCCAGATCGCCGCCACAGCCGATCCGGCGCACCTGCACGGGCGTGCCGAGCATCTGGATGGTCGCGGTCTCATCACCGCTATCGTCGTGAATAACGAGCACGTGCTTCACAAGAGAGTCCTTCCCGCTGGATCGTTCTGGGATCGGCCTCTACTCTAGCACTGCCGGGAGATAGTTTCTGGTAACAAACGTCACACGCCAGTAGTAAGCTATTAACTATTCCCATCGTCGCACCTGGAGAAGCGCGGAAACCAGGGTTTGCCCCACGCCCCGGCCCACGAGGAGGGCGCGCCCTCCCAGAACGGAACCGACAGCCCCGGGAGTCCGCATGGACGCTCAGCGGACCACCTGGCTGGCCACGGCCAGGAAGTGGCAAATGCTTCCCATCAGCACAAACAGGTGCCAGATCGTGTGCCCATAGACAATGCGCTCGTGGTAAAAAAAGTATGTGCCTCCGGTGTAGGCAATGCCGCCAATGGCGAGCAAGATGGCCGCCGGCAGCGGCAGGGCCCGCAGCATTGGCTCGGCGGCGACAATGATCAGCCAACCCATCGCAATGTAGATCAGAGTTGAGATCAGCCGGAAGCGGGTGGCAAAGATGAGCTTGAAGACGATCCCGGCCACCGCCAGGCTCCAGATCACCCCAAACAGCGGCCAGCCTACCGTGTCGCGCAGGGTGACCAGCGTAAACGGCGTATAGGTGCCGGCGATCAGCACAAAGATCGCGCAGTGGTCAATGATCTCATAGCGTCGCTTCAGCCGATGATCCCGTTCCCAGTGGAACAGCGTCGAGGCGGTGTACAACAGCACCAGGGCAAGGCTGAAGACCGCCGCTCCAACGATGCGCCACAGGTCGCCGCTTTCCGCCGCCATGCCCACCAGCGTGGCGCCCGCAATCACGCTCGCCACTGCCCCGACGCCATGGGTGATGGTGTTGGCGTTCTCTTCCGGGTTCATCGGATCGAAGCTCAGCATCGGTTCCTCCTTGTTTCTGCGCCACATGCTTGCAAGCTGCGCTTGCGGCCCTTCTAAGGGGTGAGTCGTCATTAGCCGGCTGGCGCGGTAACTATCGCGCCGGGGCCGCCAAGACCTGGCGCAACGCATAACGGCACACGCCTGCCCGCCGCATGGGCGAACATGGCCATGCGCCACCCGTTCAACGGTGCATGCCTGCGTTTATGCGTTCCAGCGGTTGGGATTGGTCACAGATGTGGCGGGAATTATAACGAATTTTCGGTGCAAGAGAAGCCCCCCGATCAGGCAGTTTTGCCTACCCGGCGTTCCTGGACGTAACTCGTACTGCGTCCGAGTTACGTTGCAGGGTGGTGGGTCGAAGCGCTGGCTGCGCCGACACTTCGGCCTGACTGGTCATCAGTCCCGGAGAGGGTACAACCTGCCCGGGTTCACCGCAGAACCAACCCGATCACCAGTTGATCCCGGAGAAAGAGCACCTGGCGCACCGCGTAGTAGATCCTCCGATAGAGCCGGCTGCGCCGCACGGGATCATAGTCCACCAGCACGACGGGCCGTTCCGTGTCGCCGGTCCAGAGCAGGTTGTAAGAGCGCAACAACGTGCGCCGCACCAGGAAGCTCCAGAGGCGCTGAGGCAAACGCGACAGCGAGCGATTGCGCTGGCGCTCCTCCGGGCCCAGGCTGACGCGCCCGTACAGGTCCGGCATCGCCCCGGTGCGCCAGTAGGCGCTTCGCGCCCGGGCGATGATGTCGCGCAGGGCCCGCGCCAGCGCCCGCCGCTCGTGGGGGGACATCGCCCGGTAGTCGAGGTGGGCAAGCGGGCGCGCGTGGGCCAGGTAGGGCTGCACAACCAGCGCCTGCACGCGCCCCTGGCTGTCGCGGGCGAGCAAAAAGTGGCTGGGGATGCTGTAGCGTGGACCAAGGCAGTCGGCGAAGGCTTCGGCCGCGGCGCGCAACTCGCGGGCATGGGCCAGGGCCGTGGACAGACTGCCGCCCGACTCGGCCTTCAGCTTCACCGCCAGGCGCCCCGAGTCGCTTCGGTAGACTTCGGTTTCGTTCCCGCCCGCCACCCGTTCCAGGACATGGTCGGCATCCAGCGGCGCAAAGACGGCATCGGTATATGTTCGCATAGAGG
>JAOACN010000058.1 GCA_026417815.1 Chloroflexaceae bacterium
GCGTTACTCGCTGGCGCCGAACCACCCGAGATCGGGCGCTTTGGATAGCCGCCTGATGATCGTTAAGAAATAAATCCGGTGTAGTCCGCGAAGGCTTCGCCGTGAGCCCTGGCCCGAGGCGGGACGAAGGCTCAGCCGAACGGCGGGGCTTCGCATCCGTAGCCCGCCTTCAGGGTGAGAAGATCGGGGTTCCCCGCGCCCCTGCCCAATGGGAGCGGAGCTAGAATATCAGACCCATGAGCAAAACCATCGTCATCGATCCGGTCACCCGGATCGAAGGACACGCCAAAATCAGCATTTTTCTCGACGAGGCCGGCGAGGTCGCAGGCGCGCGGTTTCACGTTACCGAGTTTCGCGGCTTCGAGCGTTTCTGCCTGGGGCGTCCCTTCTGGGAAATGCCCGCGATTACCGCGCGCATCTGCGGGATCTGTCCGGTGAGCCACATCCTTGCTTCCGCCAAGGCCGGCGACGCCATTCTCTCCGTCCGGGTGCCGCCCGCCGCCGAGAAGCTGCGCCGGCTGATGAACCTGGCCCAGATCATCCAGTCACACGCGCTGAGCGTCTTTCACCTCAGCGGTCCCGATCTGTTCCTGGGCTTTGAGAGCGATCCGGCGCAGCGCAACCTCTTTGGCCTGATCGCCGCCGAGCCCGAACTGGCCCGCAAGGGCATTGCGTTGCGCCAGTTCGGCCAGGAGCTGATCGAACGCCTGGGTGGGCGCAAGATCCACCCGGCCTGGGCCGTGCCTGGCGGCGTGCGCCATGGCCTTGAGGAGACCGACCGCGCCGCCATCGCCGCTGGCCTGCCCGCCGCGCGCGCCACCGTCCTCGAGACCCTGGGGCGTTTCAAGGGCATGCTCGACCGCTTCGCCGACGAAGTTTCCTCCTACGGGCGCTTCGCCAGTCTCTTCCTCGCCCTTACCAACGAGCGTGGCACCTGGGAACACTACGATGGCCAGTTGCGTGTCATGGACTCACAGGGCCACATCCTGAGCGACCGTGTGCCGCCGGAGGAGTATGCCGAGGTAATCGGCGAAGCCGCGCAGGACTGGAGCTACTTGAAGTTCCCCTACTACCGGCCCTACGGTTTCCCCGAGGGTATGTACCGCGTTGGCCCCCTCGCCCGCCTGAACATCTGCCGCAGTTTCGGCGCGCCCCTCGCCGACGCCGAACTGGTGGAGATGCGCCGCCGCGCTGGCGGCGGTCCGGTGACGGCCAGCTTCTACTACCACTACGCCCGCCTGATAGAGATCCTGGGCAGCCTGGAGTTGATCGAACGCCTGCTTGACGATCCCGACCTGCGCGCCCGCCGCCTCCGCGCCGAGGCCGATGTCAACCAGCTCGACGCCGTGGGTTGCAGCGAGGCCCCCCGTGGCACCCTCTTCCATCACTACCGGGTTAACGAATACGGCCTGCTTACCTACGTCAATCTCATCATCGCCACCGGGCAGAATAACCTGGCAATGAACCGCACGGTGACCCAGATCGCCGAGCGGTACCTGCGCGGCGGGCGCCTCGACGAGGGCCTGCTCAACCGCATCGAGGGCGGCATTCGCGCCTTCGACCCCTGCCTGAGTTGCTCGACCCACGCCGTTGGCATGCCTGCCCTTACCGTGCGTCTCCACGGCCCCGATGGGCGCATCCTCGATGAAGTGACGCGCTGAGTGAACGTTCCTCACCCTCCCCCGGCCCCCTCCCGCTCCACCGCAGGTGGAGAATGAGGGGGCGCCGAGGGCAGCGAGATGGGGGAAGGTGAGCAGTGGCGCCCCAACACCCCTCCCCCGAGGTATGTTACAATACCAATGTTCTCACACCAATTCCTGTTGCCCACGGTCCATGCGCATCATCGCCCTGTCGCATTGGGACGCTGGATACGGCAATCCAAAATCCAAAATGACATCTCACCCGCCAGCCAGACGAGGTGGACCGTGACCCAGCAAGGCCGCGATCGCCCGGTGGTGCTTGAGGCCCGCGCGATCACCAAGCGCTTCCCCGGCGTTGTCGCCAACGATATCGTGTCGCTCCGGCTCCACAAGGGCGAAATCCTGGCCCTGCTGGGGGAAAATGGCGCCGGCAAGTCCACCTTGATGAACATCCTCTACGGCCTCTACCACCAGGACGAGGGCGAGATCTTCGTCAAGGGTGAACCGCTGCGGGTTTCCAGCCCCCACGAGTCCATTCAGCGCGGCATCGGCATGGTCCACCAGCATTTCCAGCTCGTGCCGGTGATGACCGTTGCCGAGAACGTGATCCTGGGTAATGAGGTGACCCGTGGTCCCGGCTGGCTCGACCGCCGGCGCGCTGGCGAGCAGATCCGCGCCATCTCGCGCCAGTATGGCCTTGAGGTTGACCCCGACGCGCTGATCGCCGATCTCGACGTGGGCGCCCAGCAACGGGTAGAGATCATCAAGGCCCTCTACCGCAACGCCGACATCCTCATCCTCGATGAGCCAACCGCCGTGCTCACCCCCCAGGAAGCCGATGACCTGATGCAGATGATGTGGAAACTGGCCCGCCAGGGCAAGTCGATCATCTTCATCACCCACAAGCTCCGCGAGGTGCTGGCC
>JAOACN010000120.1 GCA_026417815.1 Chloroflexaceae bacterium
AGATGTGTATAAGAGACAGCTTCAGATCGATCACGATCGCGTTCAGTTCGGTGCGGTCGATCAACTGAAGGTACTCCTCGAGCAAGGCGGGAGCGCTGGCGACCGCGGCGGTGACGTAGAGGGCCTTGACGCGAAAGCGTTCAAGGGCGATCTCGGCGGGCACCTCGCCGGGCTTGATCGGCAGGACCACGGTGCGGTAGCCCGGAGCAAGCACGTGCAGATAGCCCTGTTCGGGCACGCCGGTGAGGGTAAAGGCGCCGTCGGCGCTGCCGGCGATACGCTCAAAGGCCACGGCAACGCCAGGGTACGTGGTGGTGGCAAGAATGGCGGCGTTGGCCACGGGCTTGCCGGTACCCTTATCTACCAGGCGTGCCTTGAGGGTATCCGGGCGCAGCACGGCGTCGAGCACGGTCGAGCGGGCCAGTTCCTGGGAGAGGGGAGCATACCCATCGGCGCTGATCTCGACACTGGTTGCCGCGGCCGGGATGCCTTCAAGGCGGTAGCGACCATCGGGGCCAGAGGTGGCGCGGGCGGCGCCGGCGGTGATGGTAGCCCCCGCCACGGGCTGACCGCTGTAGCGATCGGTAATCGTGCCGGTCAGCACGCCAGGTCGCAGGGCCAGATCGAGGGTGGTGGTGCGGCTCACGGTCCGTTCAGCGGGCGCATAGTCGGGCGCGGTCACGCTGAGGGTGAACTGCTCGGGCAAATCGGTAAGGGTATAGCGACCATCGGCGCCGGTGGCAACGCTGAGGGTCGTGGTGACGTTGAAGGTCGCGGTTACCTGGGCATTGGCGAGGGGTTGGCCAGTGTAGGCATCGGTAACCGTGCCGCTCAGCGTGTTGGGTCGCAGGGCGGTGTTAAGCGTAAGGGTAAGGGCATCACTGGCGGCCAGTTCGGGGCGTTCGGCGAGGGGCAGGCGCAGCGGCTCATAGCTGGGCGCGGACACGGCGAGCACATCGTTCCGCCGCCAGCGCGAGGTGCTGAACGTGCCGTTGGCATCGGTAGTGACGGTGGTATTGCCGATGGTGACCCGGGCCTCGGGCACGGGTTGGCCGGTGTAGGCGTCAGTAATCGTGCCGGTGAGCACCACGGCCGAGCGGCCGCAACCGGCAACGATCGCCGCCAGGAGCACGACGCTCAGCAGGGCCAGCGGGCGCGACAGCAAACGCAGGTTCATAGCAACGCTACTCAAGGAGCTTCCTCGTCGTTATCGGCAGCAGGCAGGGCGCGGGAACGCAGGTTTCCCCACCGAATCTCCAGGCGGCTGTCAATCGTTTTCGGGTGCGGGCTGCGACGTGGTTTTCGCCGACGGGACCATCCGGAGGGTCGCGGGGAGGGTTTGTCCTCCCTGAAGAATCTCCTTCTCACTCCGGGCAAAGCCGCAAGCATGGCTTGCGGGCATCTCGCCAATCGGAGCCACCGGCCAAAAGGTTATGCGTATAATAAAGTTTTTACAGGATATTGTCAAGACGGCTTACAGATAGCGAAGCTATCGGGATGAGTGTCAGGGGATTTTTACCTCATACACTCGATGGGGTTCCAGCTTCCCCTTAAGGTCCACGCTGCCGAGGGGGGTCAGGGGCCAGGGCGACTGCCAGGCAGGGGGCAGGGCCTCGACCAGGTGATAGGAGACGATCACCTGCCCGGCGCGGGCGAGGCCAGAGAGGCGCGAAGCGGTATTCACCACATCGCCGATCAGGGTGTAGTCCTGGCGTTGTTCGGAACCGATATTGCCAACAACGGCGCGGCCATAGCTGAGGCCGACGCCCATCCCAATCTCAAGACCGAGTTCGGCGCGCCACTGGTGGGCGAGGCGAGCGAAGGCCCGTTGCATCTCGACCGCGGCAACGAGGGCCCGCTGGGGATCATCGGCATAGGCGATCGGCGAGCCAAAGACGCCGATGATGCCATCGCCGAGGAACTTGTCAATGGCGCCGCCAAAGGCGTAGAGCACCTCGGTCATAGCGGTAAAGTAGCGGTTGAGGATCTGCTCAACCAGCACCCCCGGGGGAGTGCGTTCAGTGATGGTCGTAAAGCCGCGCATATCGGCGAAAACCACGGCGACATCGCGCTCGGTAGGATGGCCGAACTCCGCGCCAGCGTCGAGCAACTGTTCAGCCACCTGGGGCGACACGTAGCGCCGGAAGACGCTGCGGAGCCGTTCACGTTCCTGGCGCTCCAGGCGCTTGATCGGGCTGATGTCGCGCAGCACGGTCACATGGCCGAGGGGCGTTTCGTCGGCGCCGCGCACAGGCGCAACACTGACGCTGAAGGTCACATCATCTGGCAAGACGATCTCGGCGGCGGCGCCGACGCCGTTGGCCTGCTCAATCAACGGGGCCAGTTGACCAATGGCAGGGTTGCTGTCCGCACGGAGGGCGTCGAGGGTCTGGCCGCGCGCAACGCGCAGGTCGAGGCCCAGGCGTTCTTCGGCGGCGCGATTGGCCAGCAGCAATTCACACTGCGGGCCAACGAGCAGGATGGGGTCGGTGGCGCCCCGCAGCACCGCGTTCAGGGTGGAGCGTTCCTCGGCAACCACCCGGTAGAGCCGGGCATTTTCCATCACCTGGACGATCAGGCTGGCCACGGTTGTGGCCAGTTCCATGTCGGCGCGTCCGAAACCTGCCTGGCGACCGGTCGCGTCAATGCAGAGGACGCCAAGGGCGCGCTGGCCGGACAGCAGCGGCACGAAGAGCAGTTCATCGGTCGCGCGGGCCTCGAACAGATGATGCAGGGCAGCGAAGCGCGGATCGGCGCGTAACCCGCGGATCAGCACCGGCTCACGCGCGCTCAGGATCACCTGCCGCACTTCGGGATGGGCGGTGAGCAGGCGTTCGAGATCGGCGTCGTAGGGGGTGGGACTGCCGTGGAGGGCGATCAGCGGCTGCTCCTGCCGTTCGGGGTCGTTGAAGAGCACCAGCCCGGCCCAGGGCACGCCGAAGATGGCTGCCACGGCATCGGCGGCGAGTTGCAGGTTCTGCGGCGCGTCGATCTGGGCCGTAATGGCGACCGAGAGGCGATTGACCTGGCTGAGCTGGGAGATGCGGCGCTGTTCCTGTTCGAGGAGGCGCGCATTGCCCAGCGCGATGCTGAACTGGTTGACAATCGCATTGAGCACGGCCTCATCGTTGGGGCCAAAGGCGCCTTCATCCGGGCTGCGCAGTTCGAGGGTGCCCAGCATCTCACGGCGCAGCATCACCGGCATCACCAGCAGCGCGCGCACCTCCTCGTCGCCGGGCAGGATCGGCTCGAAGCGCGAGTCGTGGGAAACATCGGCCACGCGCACCGTCTGCCGATGGGCAATCGCCCATCCGCTGAGGCCCCGTTCGGCGCACACGTTCACTGGCGGGATGGCCGAGCCAGCAGTGACGCCCGCATCGGCCTGGAGCACGAGGCGGTCTCCGTGAAGCAGCAACAGGCTGACCCGGGGATAACCAAACTGCTGCTGGATCATGTAGACCATCAGACGCATCAACTGATCCGGCGCCATCAGTTCCGCAAGGTACGTGTTGATCTCGTTGACCTTACGCAGTTCTTCGGCGCGGCGGGCGAGCAACTCCTTCTGGCGCTGGGTCAGGCGGAAGAGTTGGGCGCTCTCGATGGCCACGGCGCTCTGGGCCGCCACCGAGCTGAGCAGTTCGAGATGTTCCTCGGTAAAGTAGCCAGGCGTATGGTGCACCAGGGTGATCGCCCCGAGAACGCGGCCCTCGCGCATGATCGGCATCGCCGCTACGGAACGCACCGTCCGGTGGAGCGGATTGGCGGTGAACCAGCGCCTGTCCTGGCGCGTATCGGCGATGTTCAGGGGACGGCGCTCACGCAGCACCCACCCGGCCACGCCCTGCTGCAGAATATGCTGGATCGTAGCGCTGGCCGGGTTACGACTGCTGGAGTAGCAGAGCACCTGCTCGGCGTCCACATCGGTCAGAATGATACTGGCCCGCGCGGCCCCTACGGCATCGGCGAGATGGTCAAGGAAGCCGGTGAGCAGCAGGTCAAGATCGATGCTGGAACCCAGGTCGCGGGTCAGGTGGAGCAGCAGTTCGGTTTTCCGCTGGGCGCGTTCCAGCCCGCGTTGGGCCCGCTGCAGCCGCAGCATCGCCCGCACGCGCGCCAGCAGTTCGTCCATGGCGATCGGCTTGACCAGAAAGTCATCGGCACCAGCGTCGAGACTGGCGACGCTGGTGTTCAGGTCAGCCGTCGCCGAGATGATCATCACGGGGATGAAGGGCTTGGAGCGGTCGGCCTTGACGCGCCGGGTGATCTCGAGGCCGTCAATGCCCGGCAGGGCCAGGTCGAGCAGAATAATGTCCGGGGTAATGAGGTGCAGGTACGCCAGGGCCTCTTCGCCGGTGGAGGTCAATGAGACGCGATAGCCATCGGCGACAAGAACATCGTGGTAGACGCGCTGAATGATCGGGTCGTCCTCAACGACCAGAATGTGTGCCGGCTCGGTTATCCGCTGGTTTGGAGACGAGGAATACGGCATGTTCGGACCCGGACGTTCCAGCCTGACACGTGCGCCACGTTCCTCCGCCCGCCGCGGCGGATCCGTCCCTGCGTCACCAGAGCGCGCGCCCGCCGGGGACGAAAGAAGGGGTTGCGGTGATGCGCCTCCCCACGACCCTCCACAAGAGGGCAACATACGTAAGAACCGTGTCCTGCGAGCGTTTGTAGTGCATTGTAGTGCCCTCTGTCTCTCGCAAGCACCGTCAGTATAGCATCAGAGGTGATGCAAAGTCTAGCTCCGGTGGCGGAATTGGGGGTGGCTGCGCCACCCGACAGCATTGTTGTTCGCCGAGTTTGGAGCCTGCCCGAAAGACGTTGCATCAGACCTGAGTATAGCATCAAGCCGGGTCAGGGGGAAGGCCATCGTGGTATGATGATCACAATGATGGCATAGGATGGCCGTTGGTGTGCCAGCCAGCTAACAAGCGATTGGCGGGATTATGGATTTCTTTTTTGCCGAGCCGGTGGATGCGCTCTACGCCACGGTGGCGGAGGTGATGACAATTGATACGGTAGAGCATTTACAACTCGCCCGTGAGGACCGGATGGCGACGCGCTTTGTGGGCCGGCTGCGCATGGAGGCGCAGAGCGCCTACGATATGGTGGCGCCACGGTTGCGGGCGATGGGCTACACGCCGCTGTTGCAGGAGGCCGGCGACCGGGTGGCGCTGGTGGCGGCGCCAGCACTGCCCAGGCCGGCGCCCTCACGGCTCTGGCTGGCGCTGTTGCTCTTTGCCCTTACGGTGGCCTCAACCGTCTTCGTGGGCGGCTTTTCCGCCGAGGGTTTTAATCTGGCGCAGGGGCTGGGTTTCAGCGCCGCATTGCTGGGCATCCTGCTCGCCCACGAACTGGGCCACTATGTGGTGGCGCGGCGTGAGGGCGTGGCGGTCAGTTATCCCTTCTTCATCCCCGCGCCGATCTTTCTGTTGGGTACAATGGGTGCCTTTATTTCGATCAAGGAACCGGTGCCAAACCGGCGCGCCCTGCTGGCGATCGCCATTGCCGGCCCGCTGGCAGGGCTGGTCGTGGCCATTCCGGTGCTCTTCATCGGGCTGAGCATCTCCGAGGTGCGCCCGATCGTGCCCGTGCCCGGTAGTTTTACCGAGGGCAACAGCCTGCTCTACGCGGCGATCAAGATCCTCGTGTTCGGGCGTTTTCTGCCCAGCAACGGCGAGGATGTGTACCTCCACCCTGTGGCCCTGGCGGGCTGGGCCGGCCTGCTCGTCACCGGGCTGAACCTGTTGCCGGCTGGCCAGCTCGACGGCGGACACATTTTCTTCGCCCTGTTCGGGCCGCGGCTGGCGCGGGTGATGAGCATGGTCGTCGCCGTGGCCCTGCTCGCCATGGGCTTTCTCTGGAGCGGCTGGTTCATCTGGGCGGTGATCGTGGCCCTCCTGGGTCAGCAGCGCAGCCCGCTCCTCAATGAGGTCTCGCCCCTGCGCGGCCCCTGGCGCCTCCTGGCCATCCTGGGCCTGGTGGTGTTTATCCTGGTCTTTACGCCCCGGCCGATTATGGAGACGACGGGGATGTGATTGCGCCCCGCGGGAGGAGTTTGTTCGGAGGGCGCGCCGGCGGAGTGGAGAGGGAGGGGGAGGCACAGGGCCTCACCGCGGCCCGTGGGAGGGCCTGGCCCTCCCATGTTCTTCTGGCGCGCGATGCGTATGCTGTGGCGGCGCAACGCGGCGCGCCGCCGGAATATGCTACCATACGCCGCACCCCTGGAAGAGTCGTCCTGGAGAAAGGAAGCGAGGGTATGAAACTGGTGACCTACCGCCACGAGGGAGTGGAGCGGATTGGCGCCGTGCGCGACGAGGCGATCGTCGATCTGAGCGAAGTTGCGCCATCAATGCTGGAGTTGATCGCCGGGGGGCCGGAGTTGCTGACCCGCGCCCGGGCGATCGCCGCCAGCGCCGAAGCCGCCGTGCCGTTCGAGGCGGTCTCGTTGCTGGCGCCCATTCCCCGACCACGCAAGAACATCATCTGCCTGGGGATGAACTACGCCGCTCATGCGATCGAGTCGCTGCGGGCCAGAGGTCTGCCCGAGCACTTGCCTGAATATCCGGTCTTCTTCTCCAAGGCGCCCACGGCGGTCAACCATCCCGGGGCCGTGGTGCCGCTCATGCCTGACGTCTCTGCCCAGCGCGACTGGGAGGTGGAACTGGCGGTGGTCATCGGCGCTGGCGGCAAGAACATTCCCCGGGAGCGGGCCCTGAACCATGTCTTTGGCTACACCATTCTGAACGATGTCTCGGCCCGCGATCTGCAAACGCGCCACCAGCAGTTTTTCTACAGCAAGAGCCTTGACGGCGCGGCGCCGATGGGTCCCTGGATCGTGACCGCCGATGAGATCCCTGACCCGCACAATCTGCGCCTGCGCCTGCGACTGAACGGCATCACAATGCAGGACTCGAACACCGGCGACATGATCTTCGATATTCCGGCCTGCATCGCCACCTTCAGCCGTGGCATCACCCTCGAGCCGGGCGACATTTTCGCCACCGGCACGCCTGGCGGCGTGGGCATGGGCATGAGCCCGCCGCGCTGGCTGCAGGCCGGCGATGTGATGGAGTGTGAGATCGAACGTATCGGGGTGCTGCGGAACGAGGTGTGGTGAACGGCCGAGGATACGGCGGGCGCCTCCATCGAGCGGGGGGTGGGGAAACCTGGTTT
>JAOACN010000142.1 GCA_026417815.1 Chloroflexaceae bacterium
GTCGGGTGCGATGGAACGTAGGGACGCAGTAGGGACGCAGCGCGTTGGGACGCAGCGCATAGGGACGCAGCGCGCTGCGTCCCTACGCGCCCCGCACGATGCCGCCGTCCACCCCAGGACGCCCGCGCCCACGACGCCACCCGCGACATCCACGACGATCCCACCCGCACCGGCCGCGACAATACCCCACCCCCGCGGAAATCCCACCGATTACCGCCGGATCGTTGCCGGTCATTGTACGGGCATGCCAATCATCGACAACCCGACCCCCGTCCACGTGAGCCGGCGTAGCGGCCCAACCAGCGCGGCGATGGGCAGGGCCGGGGCCAGGAGCAGCCGGCCCAGCGTATTGCGTGGCAAGCGTGAGATGATCAGCGCCTGGCCCCCGGCGAAGACGGGCGGCGCGCCAACGAGCGGGCCGCAATTGCCCACAAACTTGAGCGAGCGAGCAAGATCGTGGTACGGGTAGTCCATCCACGCCGAGATAGCACTGCTGAGCACGATCAGGCCGAACAAGGCCCAGCCCACGCGCGCCTTCCGCCGATCACTCACGATGGCATCCTCCCGCCTCCCGGCCCTCACGCCGGGCCCCTCTGCCACCGACGGGGGTGATGACGTCGATGTCGAAGAGCCGGTAGCACAGGATCGCGATCCCCAGGTAGAGGGGCAGGGCGAGAAAATAGAGGTAGCCGCTCCACTCAGCCACGCCGAGCAACGAGCTGGCCGCAAGACTGACAATGGCCAGCACGAAGGCGCCCCTGAAGCCCAGGCCGACCCAGGGGACCTGGGCGCGAACCCCCGGGTCGTGCGTCGTCCGCAGGTTGTACAGCGTCGCGCCGTTGGTCGCGCAGATCATCACCAGCATCATCGAGAACAGGGCGATCGATAAGACAGAGGAGGAGAAGGTGATGAGTGCGACCAGTGCAGCAGCGGCCGGCAGGCCATAGAGCAGACCGAGCGTCAGGGGCGGCCGCCGTGTGAGCGGCCAGACTGGCCGCCGGAAGGCGAGGGCCAGGTGCGTCGCCGCGGCGAACAGCAGGGGCCAGAGCACCCCGCCGCCCTGGTAGGCCCAGTAGAGCGGCGGTGGGAAAAAGTGCAGCATCGGCGTCGAAATGGGGAACCAGATCGTGGCCGTCCCCATAAAGTAGGTCAGGATAAGCAGCAGCAAGCTTGCCGCGACGCTGCCGGGGCGCAGCAGAAAGACGACGAAGCCGAAGAGCAGGCAGATCAGGGCAACCACGTTCGTGCCGTCGTTGCCGAGGAGCAGATACCTCGGGAGTTCCGCCGGCGCGATCTGCACCAGTAGCACATCCAGGTCGAGCACGGCCCCGTCACGGAGCACGCGGTAACGCGCGGTGGCGCCAACCGTCCACTCAGCGGGCGGCTCGCGGCGCGGGACGAAGTTCTGGCCCACGTCCTGGCCGGCAATGGCGAGGATACGATCGCCAGGGCGCAGCAGATTGCTGCCCCCCTGGTTCATCCGCACCTGCCATCCCGTTGACGCGGTATAGGTGCTATTCCAGCCCTCCGTTGGCAACTGGTAGGCCGCCAGTACATAGCTCACCCCGCCAAGCCGATAGCCCAGGCCCAGCGCGAGCCACGCGCCCTCCGTCCAGCGGCGCTCGTCAAACCGCATCGTTTTGCCGCCTTGATCGGTCATGGTTTGGGCGTTCCTTCTGACAAGAAAGCCGTGAGCTCATGCCTTCCAACCAGCGCCGCCACCACCGCCGGACAATCCGGCTGAAAGGCTACGACTACAGATCCCCCGGGCTTTACTACGTGACTATCTGCGCCAATCGGCGTGGGGAGGTGTTCGGACACAAATCGGGCGGTTCGATCATCTTGAATCCCATCGGCCGGATCGTCCAGGCCATATGGCTGTCGTTGCCGGAACATTACGCCCATATTCGCCTCGACGCATTTGTGGTCATGCCCGATCATATCCACGGCATCATCGTGATCACCGGCGATGGTGACGGTGGCGCCGGCATCGGTGCCGTTGATGTCATTGATGATGTTATCAATGGTGGCATTGATGATGTTGTCAATGATGCCATTGATGTAGCATTTGATGTCATTGATGATGTTATCAATGGTGGCATTGATGATGTTGTCAATGATGCCATTGATGTAGGGACGCAGCGCGCTGCGTCCCTACGTGTCGCCCCCACGGCGCCCACCGCGCCCGCCGGCATCGACGCGCCCGCCGACGATGGCGGTGACGGTATCGGTGCCGTTGATGCCATGGATTCCATTGATGTCGGGACGCAGCGCGCTGCGTCCCGACGCGCCGCCCCCGATGCCCTCCCCGCCCTCGATGTGCCCGTTGCACCGCGGTTGGCACCGGGGTCGTTGCCGGTGATTGTGCGCGCCTTCAAATCCGCCGCGACTCGCGAAGTCAACGCCATGCGGGGCACGCCGAGGGCCACGCTCTGGCAAGGCCGGTACTACGAGCACATCATCCGCGACGAGGCTGACCTGAATCGCATCCGTCGGTACATCGCCAGCAACCCTGCTCGTTGGAAAGGCGGTCGGTAGCCCTCTGGGCGCGCTATGCGCTGCGTCTCGTCGCGTCACGCGCACCGCCCGCCCGCGAAGTCCCTCACTTCGCGCGAATCAGCAGCTTCACCAGCAGGCCGATCCCGCCCGAGTTCATTTACTCCAGCCCGACCACCAGCGCACTGCCCGTGCTGTTCATGTACTCCACCTGCTCGAAGTTCAGCAGGATCAGGTCGGGGCTGTCGTGGTCGGCCTGGGCGTAGGCAGCATTGAGGCCGGCCTTGGCCGCCCCGTTGATCTCGCCGTGCAGCTCGATGATCGCCGCCCGCGGCTGCCGGCGCACGCTGACATCAAAGGGTTGAGGTGTGGGCATGGCGCCCTCCTTGGGAGAAGCGCAAAGCGCAGAGCGGAAACTTGACGGTGCAACGACCACGTCCTCATCTCACGGCCTACCGCTGGTGAGTGACGCCCTCGAGCCTGACCAGCAGCTGTTGCCGTGCTCCATCGCGTTCATCGTCGCCTCGGCCACCGCCGTCTTCAGCCGCTCCAGCCGCAGGGGCGGCAGTTGCAGATCCGCCATCGCGGTGGCCACCTGCTCCATCACCAGCCGCTCGTTGTCCGGCGTGCTCGTGATCTCCAGCTCGGCCAGGCTCTGCCAGCCCTCCGCCTCGCTTCCCGTGCGGGTAGCCTCGGGCGGGGGGAGTGCCTCGCACTGCACCGCCACCAGGGTGATGTCATCCTCCTGCACCCAGCCCTCGCCGGTGAAGCGGACCGACTCGGCCAGCAGCGTAGCGACCAGCGGCTGGCCGCCGCGCTCCGCCATGCCGACCAGGGCCGCCAGGCACTCGAAGCTGAACATCTCGCTCCGGGGGTTGTGGGCCTCGACCAGTCCGTCGCTGTAGAGCAGCAGGTGGTCGCCCTCGCCGAAGCGGGCCGTACCCTCCTCGTAGACCATGCCCTCCATCAGTCCCAGCGGCATGCCTCGCGCTCGCAGTTCGTGCAGCGAGCCGTCGCCTCGCCGCCAGTAGGGCACGTCGTGGCCCACGTTGGCGAAACGTAGCTGGCCGCTCGTGGGGTCGAGCACGGCGTAGAAGCAGGTGACGAACATGTTGGACGGGATGTCGGGTACCGGGGCGTCGTTGACGCGGGCCAGCACCACGCCGGGCGACTCCAGGCGGGTGGCGGCGGCGCGCAGCACGCTACGTGTGGTGGCCATCACCAGGGCCGCGGGCACGCCCTTGTCGGTTACGTCGGCGATCACCAGTCCGAGGCGCTCGTTGGCCAGCGCGATGAAGTCGTAGAAGTTGCCGCCCACCTCGCGGGCCGGCTCGTAGTAGGGGGTGATGCCCCAGCCGGGCACGTCCGGAATGGTTTGGGGGAGCAGGGTTTGCTAGATCAGCCGGGCGATCTTGAGTTCCTGGGCGATGCGTTCGCGCTCGCGGGCCTCGGCCCGCTGCTGGCGCACGAGCTGGGCCACCCGCAGGGCCGGCGCGGCCTGAGTGGCAAGGTTTAGCAGCAGGGCCCTGTCGTCGCAGGCGTAGTCCTGCTCGCTGCGCCGCAGGCCGAGACTGAGCAGGCCGACCAGCTCGCCCTGGCTGAGCGGCGGTGCCAGGAGACGGGCGCCCTCGGCGCACAGTTGTGTGACCAGGGGCGAGTTGAGCTGGAGCGTTGCGAGATCGATCACCCCGGGAGCGCCCCGGAGGTAGGCCCGCAGCGGGTCGTTCGCGGCGAGGTCGAGGTCACGCACCGCGTCGGGGTCCGCCGGGGCGACTGTCCGGGCGGGCGCGGCGGGAGCGACCGGCTCACCGCGGCGCAGAGCGCGCCGGAACTGCTGGATCAAGGTTGCCATAGGCAGTACTCGCTTCATCGTGGGAGAACCTCCCGTTGTCGACTCACCCAGCCCGGCAGGCGGCGTGTACGGCGATCGTTCCGGCAAGTGTTACGGCGTGTGGGGTCGCCGGCCGGGTCGCCGGTCGGGTCGTCGGTCGGGTCGCCGGTCGGGTCGCCGGTCGGGTCGCCGGCCGGGTCGCCGGCCGGGCCGTCGGTCGGGTCGCCGACCGGCCCCACCGGCCCCGACCGGCCCCGACCGGCCCCACCGGCCCCACCGGCCCCACCGGCCCCACCGACCCCACCGACCCCACCGGCCCCACCGGCCCCACCGGCGCGGCAGGGTCACTATTCGGTGAGCATCCAGATCTCGGGCTGGTCGTGACCGATGGCGGCGAAGAGGGCGACGGCCGCACGCCGGTGGGCCAGGGCGATCTCGCGCTCGCCCCGGGCATGGCGCAGGTCGGCGAGGATGTCGTGAAGCGCCGCGGCCCGATAGCTGCTCCGTGGGCGCGAGCAAGGGCCCGCGGGTCGCTCGAGGCCTCGGCCAGCGCACGGGCTTCCGTGGCGAGCCGGGCGGTTGCAACAAGATCCCGGCGTCGTCGGGCGGTCAGACTCCAGGCGGCCGACGTCCGGGCCTGCTCGGCGGGATCCGCACCAGGGTCGGCCAGAGCCGCGGCGAACGGGGCTGATGCGGCGTCCCAGTCGCCGAGCCGATGGTGGATCTCGCCGGTCTTGCGGGCGAGGGTCGCGCCGGGGCCACCGTTCGCGCGGGCCGCGTCGACGTGGGTCAGGGCAGCGGGATAGTCGCTGGCGAGGGCCAGCAGATCGCCGAGGGCCTCGTGGAGCTCGACGACAGCGGGGTGGCCGCCCTCCAGCGCGGCGCGGTAGTGGGCAAGGGCCTCGGCGTTGGCGGCGAGGGCCCGGGCCTCGTCCCCCGCCAGGCGATGGTGGTCGGCAGCAAGGGTGGTATCGCCCGCGAGCGCCGCATGGGCGGCGATCTCGGCCGAGAGGCCGGGACGGGGCGCAGCGGCGAGCAGGGGAATGAGGTGGGCCGCCACCCGGTTGAGTGGCACAAGGATCTGGGCACGCCTGATCTGGCTTTATTGCGTTTGTGTGGGGTGCGGGTGGCGACCCTGTGACCATCCCTGCGGCGGTTGCCTCTGGGAAGCATGTCGCGCAGCCTTGATCATCGGTTGCCCTTGCGGAGCGAGTCGGCGGCGCCGGCAAGATCCTCGCAGTGAGCGGCCTCGGCGAGGAAATGGACGCAGGTCTCGATGCCGGTGTAGAACTGCCCCAGGCGGAAGCGCTCGTTCGGCCCGTGCATCCCGTCATCAGGCAGCGAGAGGCCCATCAGCACGGTCGGGATGCCGAGCAATTCCTGGAACAGTGCCACGACGGGGATCGAGCCGCCCGAGCGCAGCAGGACAGGGCTCACCCCGAAGCTATGTCTGTAAGCGCGCGCCGCCGCGCCGAAGGCGGGCAGCAGGGGATCAATGCGGATCGGCCGCGCGCCAGGGCGGACGCGCACGATCCCGCGCATGGTGGCCGGGGTGAGCCGTGCGATCTGGCGCCGCGCGAGCCGCGCGATCTCGTCCGGCTCCTGGTCAGGCACCAGCCGGAAGCTCAGCTTCGCCAGGGCGCGGGCCGGGATGACGGCCTTATTGCCGGGGCCCTGATAGCCACCCGTCAGGCCATTGATCGTCAGGGCCGGACGGATCGTGGTGCGCTCGTACAGCGTGTAGAACCGGCCCTCAGCGTCGGCCACCTCGCCCCAACCCAGGCGGGTTCCGGCGTCGCGGAGGATCTGGGCGTCGCTGGGGCCGACCCGCGCCATCGCCGCGCGCTCGGCCAGGCTCACGCGGCGAACCCGCCGGTAGAAGCCAGGGATGGCCACCCGACCATCGGCGCTGTGAAGCCTGGCGACAAGCTCGCAAATAGCCTGGAGCGGATTATGGATCGCCCCGCCGAAGATCCCCGAATGGAGGTCGTGCCGCTGGCCGCGCAGTTCGAGCTCCAGGCTCAGGCCGCCGCGCAGGGCATAGATGATTGCGGGACGGCCCGGGGCCAGGAAGCGCGTGTCGGAGGCCACGGCGACATCGGCAGCGAAGCGCCGACGCCGCTGCTCCAGGAAGGCGCGGAGGCTCGGGCTGCCAATCTCCTCCTCGCCCTCGAACAGGCAGACGACGTTGAGTGGCGGGCCACCGGCGCGCAGGTACGCCTCCAGGGCCTTGACGTGGGCAAAGAGGGGGCCCTTGTCGTCGGAAGCGCCGCGCCCGTAGAGGGCGCCATCGACCACGGCCGCGGCGAACGGCGGCACGGCCCACGCCTCGAGCCGGCCCGCCGGCTGCACATCGTAGTGGCCGTAGATCAGGACCGTCGGGCGGCCAGGCGCGCGGCGCCACAGCGCCGAGACAACGGGGTGGCGCGCCGTCTCCTCGACGACGGCCTGCTCCATGCCGATTTGGCGCAGGTGCTCGGCAAGCCACTCGGCGCAGCGACGCACGTCGCCCGCGTGGCGCGGCTGGGCGCTCACCGAGGGGATGCGGACGAACTCCTGCAACTCGCGCAGGAAGCGCGCGTGGTGCTGCCGCACGTAGGCTATCGCCTCGCTGGTCGGGCGCATCGTGGCCTCCACCCTGACAGGACTTCACCCTCACCCCCACTGCTGGCGCGGCGTCCCCGTTCCTCGGAACGGGGCCGGGAGCGAGGACTCAGGCATATTGTTGGCCATCAAGGTCCGCCAATGGTGGGCGGTGACGGTACCCAACCAGGCAAACGCTGACGTCAGCGACCCTGGGGCCGGCGTGAGCGGCTGCGCCGCGCGCGCGACGGGCGCGAGGAGGGCCGCGCGGGCCGTGTCGGGGCTACTGCGGGCCGGACCGGGACCGTAGCCGACCGCATTGGAGGCGCAGCTGCGGGGAACAGGGGCAACTGCGCCCCCGGCCGAACTGTCGGGTCGAGTCCCCGGTAGATTACCCCGCCAGGGATCTGCTGGAGCCGCGCGCCCGGCTCGGCCGGGTCGGCGGGAAGCCCCGAGAGGTGGGCGGGGAGCACGCCCCTGTGATGGATCGTGACGCCGCGAGGAGCCGCGCGGTACGGTCTCGTGGCGTCAACGTTGGTCAGCAGGGGGAGATTGGCGTTCGACAGGTCGCGGTTGAGGTCGAGGATGGTGGTGTGCTCGACCATCTG
>JAOACN010000154.1 GCA_026417815.1 Chloroflexaceae bacterium
CCGCAACCGACAGCGCCCGCGCCGCAACCGACAGCGCCCGCGCCGCAACCTACCGACGAGACGGCGCCGCAGTTCCCCACCCCTGCCGCGCCGCAACCGGGGTTGCCGCTGCCGCCTACCCTGCCCCAGCCGATACCGCCAGGTAACAGTCCGTAACTGCCGCCCACCGTGGGGGCGAAACATCTTTCGCCCCCACGGGCTGCCGGATCAATTAATCGTTTCCATACTACTGGTACACAGATAAATCACCCGCTCGCCGATGTTGGTGGCGCGGTCGGCGCTGCGTTCCAGCGCATGGACCACTTCGAGCAGGTCAATGATCGCCTCGATCTGTTCGGGCCTGGCCTGCGCCTCGGCAATGAGGTGCTCGCGCAGCCGGTCCTCGAGTTCATCAACGCGCTCGTCGGTCGCGGTGAGACCGTGGGCCAGATCGGTGTCCTGGCGCAGAAAGGCCTCCAGACTGGTGTTGACCATCTGGATGGCCAGTGTCGCCATCTCGTTGATCTGAGGGGGCGGGAGGAGCAACTTGGGCCGGCGCACCGCCCGGCGCACGCGCCGGGCGATGCTGTTGGCGTAATCGCCGATGCGTTCAAGCTCGCCGGCGATGGCGGTCACGGTGGTGATCAGGCGTAGATCACTGGCCACGATGGGTTGCTGCGTGGCGAGAAGGCGAATGGTGCGCTCTTCCAGGTCGCGCCAGGCCGCATCAATCTTCGGGTCGTCATCGCTCACCCGGGCCGCCTCCAGCGCGTCCCACGTCTCCAGGGCGTGCAGGGCGCGCAGCAGGGCCTGTTCGACCATGCTTCCCATGCGGAGCAGATCTTCGCGCAGGCTGTTGATCTGGCGCGCGTAACGCTCACGTAGCATGAGCTTCTCCTTATGATAAGGTGGCCGCGGTTCTCCACACTGCTGCCCGGTGCAGGACAAGGACTGCGACGCCCTCCGCGCTTACTCAAACCGTTCCTTAAACGGATGCGTAACGAAAACGCGTCTGAAGTACTGGCTCAATGGTATCACATATATACTCGTCTTGCACGACTCTTGAGTGCAGTACGTGTTTAGAGTTGGGGTAACCCCGCAGACGTGGGAGCCAGGGCGTCCCGCCCTCGTCAGGATACGAGGGCAAGATGCCCTCGCTCCCAGGAGAAGTGTGAACACGTACTGAGTGCAGGGCCAGGGCTTCTTTGGAACGAGCCCCAGATCCACAGGTTTCGTTGGTTTTGGCGGCTATGTCGCCAAAACCAACAACAACCGTGAGGGGAGGGTGGCGCACCATCGGCAGGGGCGGAGGAAACAGGGAGCGCGGAGGGCTACGCCCTCCGCGCTCCCCCGGGGGTGGGCAACGGGCCGTGGCTCATGCGGGCTGCGCCGCGCTTACCTCGCGGCGGAAGATGAACCCGTCGGGGCCGGCATCTACCACAATGGTGTCGCCCTCGTGGAACTGGCCCTGGAGCAGTTCCAGCGCCAGCGGGTTCTGAATGCGCTGCTGAATGGCCCGTTTGAGCGGGCGCGCCCCGTAGATGGGATCGTAGCCCTCCTCGGCGAGGCGGGCGCGGGCTTCCTCCGTCAGTTCCAGACCGAGCTTGCGATCGGCGAGCAGTTTGCGCAGCCGCCCCAACTGGATCTCGACGATCTTCCCGATCTGATCGCGGCTCAGCGGGTGGAAGACGATCACTTCGTCAATGCGGTTCAGGAACTCCGGGCGCAATTCGGCCCGCAGTTCGGTCAGCACGGCCGCGCGGATCTCCTCTTCGCTGGCCCCTTGCTGAGCCATCTCCTGGATCATGGCCGAGCCGACGTTACTGGTCATTATGACCACGGTGTTCTTGAAGTTCACCACCCGGCCATGCCCATCGGTAAGGCGTCCGTCGTCGAGCACCTGCAGCAGCACGTTGAACACGTCGGGATGGGCTTTCTCGATCTCGTCGAAGAGGATGACACTGTAGGGCTTGCGCCGCACCGCCTCGGTGAGCTGGCCGCCCTCTTCGTAGCCGACATAGCCGGGCGGCGCGCCGATTAATCTCGCCACGGCGTGTTTCTCCCTGTATTCGCTCATGTCAATGCGCACGAGCGCTTCTTCGTCATCGAAGAGAAACTCGGCCAGCGCGCGGGCGAGTTCGGTCTTGCCCACGCCCGTGGGCCCCAGAAA
>JAOACN010000214.1 GCA_026417815.1 Chloroflexaceae bacterium
GTCCACACCTATACTGCTCTGTTCCGCGCTTATCGGCGAGAGGTGATTGAACATATCTATCCGCGCCTTACCGATAACGGTTTCTTGATGGTCACACAATTGCTGGTCGAGGCGATGCTAGCCGGGTATCGGATCGCCGAATTCCCAACGGTGCTCCACGTCCGTCAGACAGGTACCTCCAAGGCGAAGATCGTGCGCATAACAAGGACCCACCTGCGCTACATGGCCAGGCTCATCGAACGCCGTCTGCGCGGCGAACAGTGGATGCGACGAAGCGAGCCATTGCCGTTTCTCGGTAAAGGCAACTGATGAGGAATAACAATGCAGCAGGTGGAACAACGAGACCTGTCACCCGTGATGATGGCCGACGAGTTGCACGGGACCAGCAAGCTGCGTGGAGCGATTGCATACAGCACGGTGGCGGTTGTCCTGATTGCGTTGTTGCTCAACGTGGTTGGTCAGGCGGTGCTCAAGGTCGGAATGACCCAGATCGGTCCGCTGCGAATCAGTGTTGAAGGTCTGCCGACGATTGTTCTGCAGATCGTCACCTCACCGTATATCATTGGTGGTCTGTTCATTTATGCTCTGGCAATGTTTTTCTGGCTTGTCACCCTCTCGCGTTTAGACCTGAGTGTGGCCTACCCATCGTTAAGTCTTACGCAGGTAATGGTACTGGCGATTGCCTGGCTGGTGCTACGCGAAGAGATATCGCCTCTGAGGGTTGGGGGTGTGCTGCTCATTTGTCTCGGTATGCTGCTGGTCGCCAGGTCATAAGGTCATCTGACCAGACCTGACGGGACCCCACCGACAAGCATCGAGTACGGTGAAAGTATGCAGGAGTAGTGGCGCCCACTACTCTCAGGGTCTCGTTGTCTACAGATGCAGATCCAATAGCAGGTCAGGCTATCAGACTGTCCTGTTCTTTCAAGAGCACTGGAGCATCTATATGAACCCGCTCAACCGGTATCTCAGCCTCGTCTCGCAAGCCCTCCAGAAGATACCGCAGGAGGCACTGGCTACCATTGACAATGCTCTGTGGGACACCTACTCCCGCGACGGCACGATCATCGTGTGTGGCAATGGTGGCAGCGCCGCGACAGCCTCGCACTTCGCCTGCGATCTGACGAAGTGGACCGTCCGGCCCGGAGCCCGTCGCGTGCGCGCCCTGGCCCTCACCGACAATGTTCCGGTGATGACCGCGCTCTCCAACGACATTGGCTACGCCAACGTGTTCGTCGAGCAGTTGATGACCCACTACCGCCCGGGCGACCTGTTGTTTGCGATCTCGGGCAGCGGCAACTCGCCGAATGTGCTCCAGGCGGTTGCCTGGGCCAATGCCCAGGGGGCCACCACGGTAGGCATCACCGGTTTCGATGGTGGTCAACTGGCCAGGCTGGCCCAGATCAGCCTGCACGTTGATACCCATCATATGCCCGCAGTTGAGGATGTGCATAGCACGATCTGCCACGCCCTGGCCGTTGCCATGGGTCTGCGCATCGAAGAGAGCGTGCTGCACGTGCAACCGCAGCCGGCGTATGCCCTGGTTGCCAAGCGGGTAGGAGGAGACTGACATGATTGCAGTGGCACGCCCGCAGATCGGTCCCGAGGAAGAGGAGGCGGTCCTCGCCGTACTTCGCTCGGGCAGGTTGGCCCAGGGGCCGCAGGTTGAGCGCTTTGAGGCGGCCTTCGCCGCCGTGTGTGGCGTTGACCACGCCGTGGCCGTAAGCAACGGCACCGTCGCCCTCTTCATGGCCCTGTGCGCCCACGGGATCGGGCCGGGCGATGAGGTGATCACCACCCCGTTCAGCTTCATCGCCACGGGGAACAGCATCCTGATGGCCGGGGCACGCCCGGTCTTTGTTGACATCGATCCGCTGAGCTTCAACCTCGATCCCGCGCAGGTCGAGGCGGCGATCACCCCGAAAACTCGGGCAATCATGCCGGTGCACCTGTACGGCCAGCCGGCGGCGATGGATGAGCTTACTGCCATTGCCGCGCGCTACGAACTGGCGATTATCGAGGACGCCGCTCAGGCGATTGGGGCCCGTGACCGTGGCCGCCCCGTGGGGAGCTTCGGCACCGGTTGCTTCTCGCTCTATGCCACCAAGAACATTATGTGCGGCGAGGGCGGGATGATCACGACCAACGATCCCGTGATTGCTGACCGGCTGCGGCTGCTGCGCAACCACGGCAGTCGTGTGCGCTACTACCACGACCTGCTGGGCTTCAACTTCCGCATGACCGATCTGCAGGCGGCAATCGGTGTCGTCCAGCTCGGGAAGCTCGAAGCCTTCACCGAACGGCGCATCGCGAACGCCCGCTTCTTCGACCAGGCGATCACCCATCCGCAGGTGATCAAGCCATGGGTTCGCCCCGATGTGCGGCACGTGTATCACCAGTACACGGTGCGCATCCTCGGCGACCGGGAGGAGGCGATCCGTCAGTTGCGGGACGCGGGGGTGGAAAGCGCGGTGTTCTACCCTCTGCCGATCCCGCGCCAGGCCCTGTACCGCGAGCTCGGCTATGACCAGCAACTGCCGGTTGCCGAACGGCTGAGCGGCGAGGTGCTGTCCCTGCCGGTGCACCCCGGCCTGACCGATGATGAACTGGGCCGCATTGCCGAGGCGGTGAACGCCCTCGTACTTGACGTAACCGCAGCGGTGAACGTATAGCACTCTGGAGCAGAAGGTATGGTCGACATTATCGGCGGCGGCATTCTGGGCCTCACCCTCGCCTACGAACTGCTGAAACAGGGCCAGCCTGTCCGGCTCTGGGAGCGAGCCGCAACCCTCGGCGGCCTGATGGGTCGCACGACCTTCGATGAGCTCGGCGGCATGAGCTGTGATCGCTACTACCACGCGATCCTGAGCAGCGACCGCACCCTCATGGGCCTCATGGAGGAGTTGGGACTGCGCGAGCGGCTGAGGATGGTCGCGACCCGTATGGGTTTCTACCACGACGGGCGCTGCCATCCGATGACCACACCGCTCGAGTTCCTGCGCTTCCCGCCGCTGAACATGATTGACCGGCTGCGCCTGGCCTATACCATTCTCGCCTGTCGCCGGATTACTGACTGGCGCGCCCTCGAGCAGATCCCGGTCGCCGAGTGGCTGCGCGGCCTGAGCGGCGAACGGGCGACGCGCCATATCTGGGAGCCGCTCCTGCGGGCCAAGTTCGACGGCGACTTCTCGCAGGTGCCCGCCACCTACATCTGGTCGCGGCTGGTGCGCACCACTGATACCCGTACCAGGGGTGGCAGCCAGGAGTTGATGTGCTACCTGCCTGGCGGCTACCAGGAACTGATTGACGCGCTGGCCGCCGCGGTGCGCGCCCGTGGCGGGATGATCACCACCGGTGCTACGGTCAACCAGGTGCGCGTGGCCGAGGAGCGTGTGGTGGGGTTGACCGTGGACAGTAACGAGATCGCCGCCGATCAGGTGGTCATTACGGCCCAGACGCCGATTGCGCGCCGCTTGCTTCCACCCGAGGCCGCCGCCGTGAGCGAGCGCTGGGGCCAGCTTGAAGGCTTCCTGGGCATCGTCTGTATGCTGC
>JAOACN010000272.1 GCA_026417815.1 Chloroflexaceae bacterium
CCCGGTTGCAGCTCGGCGGCCCGCCGGTACGGCTCGACCGAGCCGCGCATGTCCCCCGCCCGCACCGCCAGCAGACCGGTGGCGCTGTGGAGCAGGGCCACCTGCCGCCGCAACGCCTCGACATCCGCCCCGGGCGTCCTCCCAGCCTCGGCGGCGGCCAGGCGCTCTTCCTGCTTCGCCGCGTGGCGCGCGTAGGCGTCACGCAGTTGGATCAGCAGATCCGGGCGCCCGGCCAGCCCATCGGCGATGCGCTCGATGGAACCGGCGACCAGCGTGCCCGACAATTCTATCGCTTTCACGTAGGCCGCTACCGCCGCTTCGGGATCATTGTGCTGGAGACGCGCCAGGTCGCCCTGACGCACATACGTATCGGCGTAGCGCGGGTCGAGTTGTTCGGAGTAGCGCAGCAACTCGGCGGCCTGCTCATAAAACTGGCGCGCCTGTTCCCGGTTGCCGTTGGCAGCGTAGTAATCGCCGACGGAGATGGTCACGCCGGCCCGCTCGTTGAGCAAGGTCACGTCGCGGGGCGCGATCGGCGTCACGCGCTCGTACCACTGTAGCGCAGCGTTCAAGCGGCCCGGATCGTAGCTCCAACTGTACCAGTAGCTGTTGAGGCGCCCAAGGTTGGCGAAATGGTCCTTGTTCAGCGGGTTCAGGGTGTGGGCGCGGAGCAGCACCGCTTCGGCGTAGCTCATCATCTCCATCGGCGAGGCGCGCTCGACGAAGCCGATGACCGCCTGCTGGCCATCAAGGTTGAGCAACTTGTTGATGTCAACCTTCGCCGGGGCCTCGCCTGGCGGCGCGCCAGCGGCGCGCAGCGCGTCGGCGGCGCCCATCAACGTGCGCCCCAGATGCAGGTAGTAGAAATCTTCACCGGGGTTGCCGCGCACCGTCTGGAGATACTCGTCAAGCGCCTGCACCGCCCGGTTCAGGTCCAGGTCGCCTTCACTCAGCCCCTGGCCCTGCTGGAAGTGCATGTCCGCAAGAATGGGCGCCGCGTTGAAGCGCCAGACCGCGCCAAGGGTCAGCGCGGTGATCAACCCCAGGGCCAGCCATGCCCCGAGGCTCGGCGCAGCGGCCCGCGCCGGCTGGCGCGGCGCTCCGGCGCGGCTGGCGCCCTTGCCCGCCGGCGCGGGCTGACGCCGCTTTCCGCCCTGGGTGTCGCGGGGCTCAGCCGTGGCCCCGGCCTCCCCAGGCGTCGGCGCCGCCGGCGCCGGCGACAGGGCATACTGGCCCGTCACGGCCCCGCCGGTCACGACCAGGGCCAGCGTTACCCAGAACATCATCAGGGTCGAAACGATGGGAATACCGGTCAGCCCTTCGACCACATGGGCGACGATGGCGCTCAGACAGGCGACAAAGAACACCTGCCAGCGCCACTCGCCGCTCCCGCGCATCAGGCGCCAGGTCAACGCCACCGCGCTGAACACCAGGAACAGGTAGCTCACCAACCCCAGCAGCCCCCTGGTCACCAGTTCGTCGAGCAGGGCCTGGTGCGAGCGATCCGGCGACGCCCCGCGCGCCTCAACATTCGCCAGTGAGGGGGGATAAAACCGGTTAAAGGCCACGAACATGCTCTCCGGTCCCCACCCGACGAGCGTGCGTCGCCAGTCGCTGGTGATCAGCGCCATCGCTCCCCCGGCGTGCTCGTCGCCGAACCAGATCAACCGGCGCACCAGACCGGTGCCCCGATCCACTTCCAACAACCGCCCCATCCGTCCGAGGTAGGGAACCTCGCGCAGTTGCTGGATGAACGGGGCCTGGGAAAGATTGAAGACCAGCAAGAAGATCGCCCCCAGCGTCGCCGCGGCGATCCAGCCGATCAGCAGCGCGCGCAGGCGCCGCAACCGGACATGATTGCCCGCGGTGCGGGCCTGGCGCATGGCCTGCCACAGCAGCAGCGAACAGAAGACGAACAGCCCGGCGCCCAGCCCCAGCCAGGGGCCACGGCTCTGGGTGAAGAAAGTTGCCGCCAGCAGCGCCAGGGCGGCGACGCCGGCCTCCGCGGCCAGCCAGCGGCGCCACAGGCGCGAAGGCTGCTCCGGCAGGCGTGGCAGGGCGTGGGCCAGGGTATAGGCCCCCAGGGCCATCAGCACCCCCAGGGCCAGCCAGAGCCACCAGTCGAGCGCGCGCCCGCCCGCGCTCGCACTCACAAAGACCTGCAAGCCGGCGCTGGCCGTGGCCGCGAACTGCGCCCCCAGGGCCAGCAGGTAGCCGAGCAGCAGCAGCAGCGGCCACCAGGGCAGCCGCGCCCCCGCCCGTTCGTAGCCGATCGTCAGCAGCCACCACAGGGCCGTCGCGCAGACCACCGCACCCGGCAGGGCCCACCAGTAGCGAAAATCAACCGTGCGTACCGCGGCCCCGAACTTGATCAGCGCCAGCACCAGCAGCAACCCGGCGCCGAACAGCAGCGCCCGGGTGAGCGCCCAGAGCCACTCATTGCGCGCATTGGCCGGGGGGAGCGCCGTTCGCGCGGCGCTCCCCTCGGCCACCAGCCGGTAGAGCGCCAGCGGCGTGACCATGATCATGTAGGCCGCCACGAAGATCGAATTGCCCATGGTCGAAGCCACGCGGGTGATCACGTCACCGCGCCAGGGGAGCGGATCCAGCCCCTGATGTTGCAAGATCCCGTAACCGGCCACAGCCAACCCCGCAGCCACGCTCATGGTGATGACCCGCTCGATCTGCTCCGCGCGGCGCAGGGTGGCCACCATCGCCACGAAGAGGGCGATGTACGACAGATGGGTCAGCGTGCCCTGCATGCGCTGGTAGGAGCCCCAGAAACTGATGCCGGGCACGATCGAAACCGCTGTGGCGAGGAGGTAGACCAGGGCATAGAGCAGGACCGGCACGGCCAGGGGCAGGGCGGCGACGCGCCGCCACAGGGGAGGGGCGTTTGCCGGCGGCGTTTCGTTGGCGAGGTGTGGTTCGCGGGAGACCAGGGCATCGAGCCAGCGGATGAGCACTGCGGCAATGGCGATCAGGGCCAGCGAACGGAGCAGCGCGGCTTTGTCCGGCTCAAAGTGGCGCGCCGAATAGAGATTGAACACGATCGGCACCATGGTCAGCGCGAGCACCCAGCAGGCTTCGCTTACCCGCGCGGACCATCGGCCGATCGTTGTCTGGGTTGGCATCATAACCGGGAGGGAGCACGACGGCCAACGGGCAGGCCGGGCCGTTCGCGCGGGTGACTAGACAGAGGCGACACTGCCGCCCTGGCTACCTCGCGACTCGGCGAGTCGCCCCTGGCGCCAGCGCTTCCAGTGCGCCACACGCGTGAGGATGTCGCGCGCATTGGCCCGGCTGTGTTCACTTGGCGCGCCATCGAGCATAGCGGCGATTTCATCAATGCGCTGGCTCTCGTCGAGCTGGGTAACACTGGTGCGGGTGCGTTCGCTGGCGAAATCCTTCCGAATGTGAAAGTGCGCATCGGCGAACGCGGCCACCTGCGGCAGGTGGGTGATGCAGATAACCTGATGGTTCTCGGTGATCGTCCAGAGCCGCTGCCCGACAACGTGGCCGGCGCGACCGCCGACGCCGACGTCAATCTCGTCAAAAATCAGCGTAGCCACCTCGTCCACTCGTGAGAGGATCGACTTCAGCGCCAGCAGCAGGCGCGCGCTTTCGCCCCCCGAGGCAATCTTTGCCAGCGGTTTAAGCGGCTCGCCGGGGTTGGGGGCAATCAGGAACTCGACCCGGTCAATCCCGGTCCGGTCACAGGCGAGGCGCCGATCGGCCACCGGCACGCCGTCGGGATCATCGGCATGCTCCATCTGGACCGCGAAGCGCACATTGGGCATGGCCAGGTCGGTCATGGCCTGTTCGATCTGCCGCGCGAGCTCATCTCCAACCAGGCGACGGCGACGCGACAGTGCATCGGCCAGTTCGGCCAGTTCCGCGAGGGCCGCAGCCTCTTGCTGGAGCAGCGCCGCGATATGCTCTTCGCTATGGGTCAGCTTTTCAATCTCCGCCTCGGCGCTGGCGGCGCGGGCAATCACCTGGGCCAGATCACCGCCGTACTTGCGTTGCAGATCGCGCAGCACGGTCAGGCGGTCTTCGATCGCCTCGAGGCGACCAGGTTCAAAATCAAGGCCGAGACGGTAGCTCCGCACCGCTGCGGCCAGGTCCTCCAGTTGGTAGTGCAGATCGCTGGCGGTGCCGGCCATGGCCGTTACCGCGGGGTCAAAGCGGGCCAGTTCCTCGAGGTTCGCGGCGATACGCGCCATCGCCTCGACCACCGAGGGCGCGGCGGAGCGACCGCTCTCGCGCCCCTCGTAGAGGGCGGCATAGACATCGTTGGCCAGACCCGTAACACGCGCCGCGTTCTGGAGCACCGCCCGCTCGCGCAGCAGTTCGGCTTCTTCCTCGGGACGCGGTCGGGCGGCGCGCACATCCTCCAGCAGGTAGCGCAGTTCCTCAATGCGCTGCTGCCGGCGGGCCTCGCCGCGACGCAATTCGGCGAGTTCCTCGCGCAGCGCGCGCAGGCGGGCCACCTGGTCGGCCACCTGCTCGTGCAGGCCGAGTAGATCCCCGTAGCGGTCAAGCAGGTCGAGGTGGGTGCGCGTGTTGAACAACGATAGCCCTTCGTGCTGCCCGTGAATATCGAGGAGTCGCCCGCCAATCTCGCGCAGCACATTCAGGCTCACGGCCCGCCCGTTCACCCGGGCCACGCTCCGGCTCTTCTCGGCGCTGATCTCGCGGGTGAGGATCACCTGATCCTCGCCGTCGTCAAGCAGGCCGTAATCCTGAAGCAGGGGCAGCACCCGCGGGCAATCCTCGAGACCAAAGACGCCCTCGACGTGGGCGCGGCGACAACCGGCGCGCACCAGGGAGGGATCGGCCTTCTCCCCGCGCAGGGTGCCCAGCGCGTCAATGATGATCGACTTACCGGCGCCGGTCTCGCCGGTGAGCACGTTAAAGCCAGCGTCAAAACGCAGGTGCAGCCGATCGATGATCGCAAAGTCGCTGATCTGCAACTCAAGCAGCATAGGCCAGGTGGATGCGAACATCTGAGCGTGCTTTTCGCCACGCTCTGCATTGTACCACAGCCGCTCGCGGCGCGGCAACGCATTCGCGGCCGCGGGCAGGGCTGATGCCGCGTCCGCGTCCAACGGGGAGATGGGGGCGGTGTAGCCGCCCGAAACGGTCATTGTTCGGTTGGTATTGGAGCAAGCCCCTGAGACCTTGCACCAGCCCTGCGGCTGTCTCTTATACACATCTCCGAGCCCACGAGACCA
>JAOACN010000177.1 GCA_026417815.1 Chloroflexaceae bacterium
TGTGCCGCACTGGCGGACGATAATGTTTCCGGGCACGACGTGCTGGCCGCCGTACACCTTGACCCCGCGCATCTTCGGGTTGCTGTCGCGGCCATTGCGTGAACTGCCAACACCCTTTTTGTGTGCCATTGTCGCTATCTCCTCTCATGGCGCGACGCTCGTCGCGCCAGTGTGACGTTTCGTGGCTGGCCGCCTGCGGCTTCGCCGAGCGCCGATGGGGTGAAATAGTGTCTCTTCTGGGAGGGCTGCGCCCGGGTCCTCCCCGTCAGAACGGGCCCGAAAGATTTCCCGGGCCGGGCCAGGGCCTCGCGGACGCTCCCCATCGCCGCGGGCGAGGGGTTTCCTGAGAAGGCCGGGTGCTCTTCGGGCCTCTCCCTGGCAGGAACCCCGATCAGGCCAGGATCTCGGTGATCTGCACCTGGGTGTAACGCTGGCGGTGCCCGGTTCGGCGGCGATAGCGCTTCTTGTTGCGGTAGCGGAACACCACGATCTTCTCGCCCTTCGTCTCGCCGAGAACCTCGGCGCGCACCCTGGCCCCGGGCAGGGTGGGCGAACCGACCTGCACGTTATCACCGTCGCCAATCAGCAGAACTTCGCCAATTTCAATCTGGCTGCCGGGTGCGGCCCGTTCTATCAAATCGAGCAGCAGAACCTGACCCTGCTCAACACGGTACTGCATCCCGCGGTCACGAATAATCGCATACACGGACGTGCTCCTGTTCCCCACACCCCGCCTCGGGGAGGGTCCGGAAGGGCACAGCCCTCCCCAAAAAACCCGTTATCCTGTTATTGTGCGGTGAAGCCGCACAGGGCGCCTGACTCTACGTTGTCACTTTGGGGTGCAACCCCTCCGAACCTCCTCGTAGCGGAAGCCGCGGCAAGTGACAAAGGAGAGCTGATGCCATAATGGGGAGACCAGGTTCCCCCCACCGCTGCCTCAGGGCGGGTATGGGAGGGCGAAGCCCTCCTGAGTAACCTCGCTGCGCGCAGCCTTACGAAGACAACATGAAAACAGAGCGGCAAGACCGCCCTTAACCCTGGTGATTATAGCAGAGCGAGGGTGCCGTGTCAAACTACGCTGGCGGCCCCTGGGCGATGCGCAACACCTCTTCACACGCGCGCAGGGTGGCAATGCGCGCCCAGCCGAGCGAGGCGTTCGGCCCTATCGCCACGAGCAGCAGCAGGTCGTTCATCGTGGCCATAATCATACTCTGGTCGTGCCCCTCCTGGATCACCAGATAGCCCGGACGCTGCTGCCCCAGATTGCGCCCCATTTCGGCCAGCGCCATAGTGTTGCCGGCCGCCAGGGCCCCGATGACCGTCACGTTAATGTCGCGCCGGCGGCTCCAGTGGGTCAGCACGATGCCGCTGCTATCCGCCAGCACGGCACAGTGGACATCAGGTTCCAGGGCCAGTTCTTTGAGCGCCTGGCGCATGGCCTCGATCTGCGCTTCGGAGTAGGCGCGATTGCCTGCCCCTGCCTGGCCGGAGGTAAGCTGGATGGCCACGGGAGCGCCGTGCAACGGCATTGTCTGGCGTCGGGTCCTGGCCGCAGCCAGGCGTTGCCCCAGGGGGCCCGTCTGTGGCGACAACGGCGTGGTCTGCACCGATCGTGGCGCGGGTGGCGGAGGCGCTTCGCTACGCTGGGAGGGGCGCGGCAACAGTCTCATCGGGTCGAGCAGCAGATCAACGGCCAGGCGCAGACGTTCCGGCGAAGCCGGTTTTTCCAGCAGGCAGTCGATCTTCAATTCAGCGGCCCGTTGGGGCGTCAGATCTTCAGGGCCAACGGTGAAGACGATCACCGCCGTCTTCGGGTCCAGTTCGCGCACCCGTTGCACCAGTTCCAGGCCGCTCATGCCCGGCATGCGAATGTCGGTAAAGAGCAGGTCAACCGGTTGGCGCGCGATCTGGAGCAGTGCCGCTTCCGCCGAGGGGACAGCGTGAACAGTGTATGGGGAGTCGTGGGTCAGGGCCAGACTGACAACGTGCCGAACGTTCGGGTCGTCATCTACGACCAGAATGCGTTTCTCCATCAACCAGCTCCCTGTCGCGGGGTATCCGTTACGCTTGCCGCCGCTGATGAGCGGCGGTTGCTGTAGTATACCGTAGACAAGGTTCCGCTGCGTGGCATTTTAGTCATAGTTCAGGGCTGATTCAACGTCCGCTTCCGGCGGGGAGGTTGGGGCGGCGTAGCCGCCCCAACCAACGAAGTGGCATCTGGGGCGCGCCCCAAAGACGTTGCATTGGCCCTGAGTAACAGTTGGCAGGGAGATGCGGAGGCGGCATCCCTTCCGGTGGTTACGGCCGCGGCGGGCGGAACGGAGGATTGCGGGGAGGCTCCGCCTCCCCGCGCCTCTCCAACCGTAACGCGGGAGAGTGAGTGGGCCGGGGCCTATGGACGTAACTGGATATGCAGCTCCTTAAGCTGTCGCTCGTCCACGGGCGAAGGGGCGTTGGTCATCAGGTCCACGGCCTGCTGGGTCTTGGGGAACGCCATGACCTCGCGAATGGTGCTTTCATCGGCGAGGATCATCACGATGCGGTCGATGCCCGGCGCGATGCCGCCGTGGGGCGGCGCGCCGTATTCGAAGGCTTCGAGCATGTGCCCGAACTGGGCCATTGCCGCTTCCCGGCTGATGCCGAGCAGGTCAAAGACCTTCTGTTGCACCTCGCGGCGATGGATACGGATCGAGCCACCGCCGACCTCGTAGCCGTTGAGCACCAGGTCGTAGGCCTTGGCGCGGGCCTTGCCGGGATCCTGTCTCTTATACACATCT
>JAOACN010000331.1 GCA_026417815.1 Chloroflexaceae bacterium
GCCCCCCCCAGCGCGACCCCGCCGCTCCCGAGCACGTGGTTGATGAGCTCGGCGGCGATTTCTGGCACAACGAGCCCGTCCTTAACGCCAGCCCCGTCGGCTGCGGTATGGGGCGCCATGCCTACCACGCTACTACGGTGACCGACCCGGCCCGTGGCGGGCCGGTGGTGCGCTGGCAGCCCAATCTACCCGTCGAGGCCGTGTACGATCTGTTTGTACACGTTCCAACCTGTCCGAGCAAACGCGAGCGCGCCACCCAGGCCCGCTACGTCATCCAGCACCGCGACGGCGCGTTGGAAGTTACGGTCAACCAGCGCACCCAGACCGGCTGGGTGCATCTGGGGCGCTTCCCGTTCAAGGCCGGCGTCGAAGGCTACGTGCAGACCGGCGCCCTGGCCGGTGACGCCGGCGCCACGATCTGGTTCGACCAGGCGCGCTGGGTGCGTGTCCCATAAGCACTTACCCGGACAACCAGGGTATCCGATGTTTTTCTGGGAGGGCTGCTCCCTCCCGGACCCCCCCTTCAGGTAGGGGGACGGGGACATCTGCCTTGCCCCTCCGCTCCTACCCCGCCGAGCGCCCAACCTGAAAGCAAAAAGGTATGGGAGGGCTTTCGCCCTCCCATACCTTTATCATCTATCCGGGTCCTACTCCTCGCTCCGTTCCTGGATAACATAGAGGAGTTCGAGCAGCACGTTCTTCACACTCTCGCGGTCGGAGGCGACGCAGGGCAGCACTTTGATGTGCGGCGGCTGGCGCAGCGCGAGGCGCAGTTCCTCAGGACTCCAGGCGTTGGGGCGATCCTGCTTGTTGGCTGCGATGACATAGGCCGTATCGCGATACGAGATGAAGAAGTCAATGATCCGGTTGGTCTCGCGGAACGTTTCCGGGCGCGTACTATCTACCAGAATAACCAGACCGAGCATCCCCTCGGAGAGGATCTCCCACATAAAGTCGAAACGCTTCTGCCCGGGTGTGCCAAAGAGATGCAGCACCAGATCGGGCCCAATCGCGATGCGACCGAAGTCCATCGCAACCGTGGTCTCCTTTTTGATCATCCTGGTATCATCGGTCGCGCGGCGCTCGGTCGAGACCACCTCGATTTCGCTGATTGACCGAATGAACTCGGTTTTGCCGGCATTCACGGCGCCGCTGATTACCATCTTTACAGTCTGCACTCCAGCCCTCCGCTTCGGTGCTGTGCCCTGGATGAAGCACACATCGGGTGTTACATGCCTTTGATACGATTAATGATGCGGTTCACCAGGCTCCGCTTGACCCGGGACGTCTCGGCGGGAACGCCACGGGCAAGGGGCATCGGCACAGGCTTCTTCACCACCTCTACCAGACCCGCGGTCAAGAAGCCATAGACGATTCGGCAGACGTCGAACTCTTTCAGATTCGTCTTCTGCGCGATCTCGGCCAGGGTGTCGCGGCCATTGATCCGGGCAATAACTCGCCATTCCTCGGTCGAGAGCTTGATCCCTTTGATCCGCACGCCGGGCTGATCCAGAAAGCGCACCACCAGGTCGGTGGAGGGAATGCGATCTTTGATCCGCCCCATCTCGTCGATGCGGCGGGAGCCTTCCATGATCAGGTGATCCACCGAGATCGGCGAGGGAATGGTGGGCGCTGCCGGATCGGGACGCTGGTTCTGCTCGAAGCGAAACTCGCCTTCGGGCCAGCCGAACAGGCCATAGACCGCCTCTTCGGAGAAACTTTGCAGCGCCCCTTGCAGTTGTTCACGCGGGGCCAGGTTCTCGGCCAGGATCACTTCGGTGAGTGTTGCGCCATTGCCACGGGCGGCCAGGCTGGCGCGGGCGCGGGCCAGCTGGTTCTCGCTGAGCAGACCCAGCCGCACCAGCAAATCAGGCTGCTGATCCTCGGGGCGTCGCACGGCCATCACCAGTTTGCCCCGCTCGAAGAAGAGCAAGGCGGTTTCCTGCCCGCGCGACAGGTACAACCCCCCGGTCTTGTCACCCCGATCGACCAGGTAGAGAAAATCGGAGAGGCCAAAATCGCGAATGTTGCCTACGAGGGCCATTGCATTGCCTCCAGGGGCTCAGCGCGCACCGCCAGCGGCGCATTGTCACACCGATGTTGTCGCCGGGTCGCGCGGGCCTCACACAGTAACGGCGAGAGCCGCTTCAGGCGTCTCCGCCGGAGCCGATGCGACGCCGTCCGCCTCCAGAACGGGGACAAGGGCGGCGATGGCCGTCGCGATCATCGCATCATCAGGTTCACGGGTCGTCAGATGCTGCGTCGCCAGGGCCGGGGTGAGCAGGCGACGCACCCAGGGCCGGTGGTAGTGCGCGGCGGCGAAGCGCATTGCCTCGAAGGCCACCGCCGCCACCACCGGGATCAGCAGGATCCGGGCGCCGATGCGCTGCCAGAGCGGAAGACCACTTACCGACAGGAAAATAACGAAGCCTATCAGCGCGGCGATAACCAGAAAGCTGGTGCCACAGCGGGGGTGAATGCGCGAGAATTGCCGGACCGACTCGACCGTCAGCGGAGCGCCGGCTTCATAGGCGTTGATCACCTTATGCTCGGCGCCATGGTAGCCAAAGACCCGCTGGATGTCCCGCAGACGGCTGATTGCATAGATGTACGCCACAACGAGCAGCAGATTGATCGCGCCTTCGATGATCTCGCGCACCAGCACGGGCGCACCGCGTTCAGCGGCGTAATTGGCGATCAACGAGGGCAGCAACACAAAGACGCCCACCGCGATCCCCAGTGCCACCACCAGGACGCCAAACTGCGCGGCCGGGTGGAGATCCTGGTCCTGATCGCCAACCGCAACCGTAGCTGAGAAATCGAGGGCCTGTTTGCCAATGCGGACCGCCTCCCACAACCCGGCCAGGCCGCGGATAACGGGGCGCCTGGTCCACGCCGGCCAGGTCCGGGCGGCGACAGGAATGTGCTTGACGGCGAGGGCGCCATCGGGTCGGCGGACGGCGACGGTGGCCTGCTGGCGGCCACGCATCATGACCCCTTCAAGAACTGCCTGACCACCGTATGAAAAGCGCTGTTCGTTCATCGCCACCTGGATCTTCGCGCTAGCTGCGTGGCCTGTTGCGTAACTTTTTGGAAGAGGCGCGGCGGGCGCAGCCCTCGGCGACCCGTTGGTTCCGTCCGCGGAGGGCGGAACGCGATTGCGGAGGGCCATGCCTCCGCCCCTCCCGAACCCTCCCCTCAGGCATGGGGAAACCCGGTTTCTCCAACCTCATCCAACCGGCTGAGGAACGAGCGTTCCCGGGAGGGTCTGGCACTCCCAGAGGGTACCCGGACTGGCTCTAGACTGCCCGACCCACGATCGAGGCTGCTGCTCCCTTTATCTATGCGGCAGCAGCAGCCTGCCGGCGTGCATGATACCACGCTGCAAAACTTTCCGACAAGGAATCGTACCTTATTGACCGGGCGAGGCTCCATCGCAGCACGCAACCTGGAGTGAGTGTAGCGCGGGCGCATTACCAGAGCGTAGCCGGGCGGCTACGACTCGCTGTTAAAGCGTTCCGGCGCGTCGCGGCGGGCAAAAGTGGTGGCCGCTGCCGCGACCCCGGTGACCAGGCTGGAAACCCGGATGATCGGCGAGACGACCCGTTCCGAAACGAACCCCGTCGTCCCGACGACCGTGCCGGCGGTGTCCTTCGCGTTCGCTGCCAGCGTCCTGGTGCTGTCAAGCACGTCGTTCAACTTGACCGACAACTCATCAAGTTTGGGCATCAGACTCAGGCGCGCGAGCCGATCCAGGCGATTGAGGACGTAGAGAAGTCCGAAGAATATGGCGATCGTGAGGATGGTGCTGACCAGCGTGAAGAAGCCCAGGATGATGATAAAGATGTCGCGTGTCGCCTCACGAACGCCAACCGGGGCCAGATAGAGGCCAACGACCGCAGCGATCAGCAGCAGGAGCAGTACACCCAGGCCGATTCCAATCCATCGTAGCACGGCAGGCCCTCCGCTCTCGGGGCATCATGGCCCCACGTCTTTATCCTCGGCATCAGAATGCGGTGTTTTGCCCGGACAGCGGCGGCGATTATATCATACCCGCAGGCGCGAGACAATAATCATCAGGATCCAGGCCAGCAGGACGGCCTCGAGCACCGGAACTTCAGCGGGTTGCGGCAGGGCCAGCGGCAGGCGCAGGCCCAGGCCATAGGCCAGCAGGCACCCGGCGAAGGCTGTCAGCCAGAAGATCGGCAAATGCCGCCAGCGCCGCCCCAGGAGCACGTACCCCAGGGTGGCGCTGGCGGTAGCGAGGAGCAATAGCAGGAACATTGCCGGCGCCAGGCCGTTGAACACGGTATTGCCTTTCGTGGGGCGCGGAGCGGTCCTGCCCGCGCTATCCCTCCGGTCGTGATCGCACGATCCGCCCCCCACCGATCACGCGATCGCCATCATAGAAGACTGCGGCCTGCCCCGGGGTAATTGCCTTGAGCGGCGCCAGCAGGCGCACCCGCAGCCGCCCATCGGGCAGCGGGGTGACCTCGGCGGGCGCCGGCGCAGCATGGGCGCGCACCTGCACCTCACAGGCAAACGGCTCGTCCGGGCGCTTCCCCTCCACGAAGGCTGGCCGGTCCACATCGAAGCGGTCGCGTAGAATGGCCTCCAGCGGGCCGACAATCAGGGCATTGCGGCCCACGTCGAGGTCAACCACGTAGAGCGGCACGCCCCCGCTCAGGCCCAGACCGCGGCGCTGGCCGATGGTGTAGAGCGGCAGGCCCCGGTGGCGGCCGATCTCGCGACCCTGGAGATCGACGATCGGGCCGGGAACGAGGCTCTCCGGCGCCGCCTCGCGCAACAGGTTGCGATAATCGCCTCCCGGTACGAAGCAGATGTCCTGACTCTCCTCGCGATAGGCGCTCGGCAAGCCGCGCGCGGCGGCCATTTCGCGCACCTGCGGCTTCGTCAACCCGCCGATAGGAAACATCAGCCGCGCCAGGTCGCTCTGCCCGAGCATGTAGACCATGTAGGACTGGTCCTTCTCCCGGTCGATCGCGCGCAACAAGTGGTACGGAGCGCGCTCGTGCTCACGGGTGATGCGCGCGTAGTGACCCGTCGCCACGTAGTCGAAGCCCAGGGCGCGGGCGCGCTCCAGCAGCGCCCGAAACTTGATTTCGCGGTTGCACTCCAGACAGGGGTTGGGCGTGTAGCCCTGGGCGTAGGCGTGCACGAAATAGTCAATCACGTGCCGCCGGAACTCCTGCTGGTAGTTGAAGACATAGTAGGGGATCCCGAGGCGCGCGCAGACGCGCCGGGCGCTCTCGGCCATTTCCGCAGCGCAGCAGAGACTCTCGGCCAGGCGCTCGTCGTCGTCGTCCCAGAGGTGCATGGTCACCCCGACGACCTCGTGTCCCGCTTCGTGTAACAGCGCGGCGGTGAGGGAACTATCCACGCCGCCGCTCATTGCGACGATGATCTTTGCCATGGTGACAATTATAACAGGTAGGGCCGAAGGATTGGCTGCGCCAATCCTTCGGCCCTACCTGTCGCCGGGACCGTGGCTGCCAGCACCCGCGCGGCCCCGGCCTCGCGCAGGGCCTTCTCGACCGCCGGCCGGCTCTCGGGGGTAACCAGGGCCAGCATCACCCCGCCCCACCCTGCACCGGAGAGCTTGGCCCCCAGGGCGCCCGCCCCCCGCGCCGCGGCCACCAGCCGCTCCAGTTCGGGCGACGAGACGCCAATCTGTTCCAGCAGCGTCTGGTTGGCGTCGAGAAGCGCTCCCAGGAGCGGGGCATCGCCGGTGGCCAGGGCCAGGCGCGCCCGCGTCACCAGTTCGCCCACCTGGTCGAACAGCGCCTCGTAGCGCGGCCGGTCGGCCTGCCAGCGTTCCCGCACCGCGCCCACCGGCAGCCGGGTGGCGCTGCGCACGCCGGTATCGCCCACCACCAGCAGCAGCGGGGCGGCGATGGTCAGGGCTTCGATCAGCGGCGCCGGCTCGTGCCGCACGAACCAGATCGCCCGCTCGTGGGCCACGACGGTGTTGTCAATCCCGCTGGGCGTGCCGTGGAAGCGCCGCTCGCTGGCGTAGACCAGGGCGGCCACCTCTTCGGGCGCCAGCGTCGCGCCCGCATGGGTCGCCAGCGCGCGCACCAGAGCCGTGCCGATCGCCGCCCCGCTGCCCATGCCGCTGGCGATGGGGATGTCCGAGCGCAGGAGGACGGTCAAATCCGCTTCGTCTCGCCCCAGCCGCGCGAGCGTCGCGTGGGCCAGTTCGCTCAGCGGATGCTCGGGTTGGCCGGCGGCGGTCCAGGTCTCGCCGAGGTCGGGCGCGATGAAACGAAGCCCGCTGCCAGGCTCACCCGGCTCTATCTGAGCATAGGCTCGGAGGTCGCCAAGGGGCGCGGCAATCGCCGGGCGCCCGTAGACCACGGCATGCTCGCCGCAGAGAATGAGCTTTCCAGGGGCGGAGGCGCTGGTCATAGCATTGGATCCATGTGCGGCTTTGGCCGCATACCGCTGTGGTAGCGCAACCTTCCACGTTGCGGGCGGGGCAACCTGCGTTCCCCTTAACCCTCCACCCGGAGGCCAGTAGCGCCTGCGGCGTCTTCGCCTATCCTCATCGCAAGGAACGAGGGTTACCGGGAGGGCAGGGCCGTCCCGGCCCCTCCCGCGGAGAAGATACCCGGATAACACTACCAGGAGACTTCATCTGGGCTGGGGACGGGGGGGCCTGCGGCTCCGGTGGGTTCGGAGGAGCTTCGCCTCTCCGAATCCCCCCTACACGAGAAGTTTCCTTGTAGTAATGGGCTCCAAACACCCAGTGGTCACGGGCCATGGTAACACGGAACTCACGGGCAGAGTCAGCCCCCGGACACGACGTATTGCGCCCGGGGGCGGGGAGGCCGAGGGGCCTACAGTAAGTCGCAGAGGAAGGGCGAGGCGCCCGTGTTGCGGCTCCGCTGGACCCTGCCCGCCGATGCCGGCAACGGCCCGATGTGGTACGGGCGCATCATCTCGTGGTCCTCGTGCGAAAGAATGTGACAGTGCCAGACGAAGAGGCCCGGGGTGTTGAAGGTCATCATCACCCGGGTAACCTCGCCCGGGTACATGATCGCCGTGTCCTTCCAGCCAGCCTCATAGGCAGCCGGCGCCCGGGGCTGACCGATCAGCGCCGGAGCTGGCAGGACGCCGGTGATCGGGTCGGCCGCGCCTCGGAAGCGCTGGCGGTTGACGATACGGAAGAGTACCTCATGGATGTGGATCGGATGCGCATCCGGCGTGGCGTTATAGATTTCCCAGATCTCCGTCGCACCCACCGCGGGGTTTTCTGTGATCGGAGCGAACCAGTCCAGCTTACCCCGGGCGATGGTGCCGAGCATCGGCTTAAGCCGCCCGAACTCGTCGATCCCCTCGAAGAGCAGCAACTGGCGCCGTGGCGTGCCCGGCACGGGCGCCACTACTGGCAACGGGTCAAGCTGCGGGCGCAGGTTGGTACCGGGGGGCAGGCTGGTGTCCGGCGTGAGGCTCCGCGGCCGGGTGACCCGGAACTGCATGATCTCGCCAGCGGTACGCGGGTTGACGGTGGCGCCCTGAGGGAAGGGTGAACGGGCGCGGTTCCGCAATGTGATCGTCTGTCCAGCGTAGGGGGCGAAGTCAATGATACAGTCGAAGCGCTCGGCCGGCCCAAGGACCAGGCGCGTCACCTCTACCGGCGCGTTCAGGAAGCCGCCCTCCATGCCAAGCACGGTGAAGGGCTGGCCACTCGAGAGAAACAACTCGTAAAAGCGCGAGTCCGAGCCGTTCAGGAAGCGCACACGGTACTTCCGCGGCTCCACCTCGAGGAACGGCCAGCTAACGCCGTTAACCACAATTACCTCGCCAAAAAACTCGGGCACGATCGAGGGGCCACCCGGCCAGGGCGCAAAGCCGGGCAGGCTTGGCGCCGGCTGGTCGGGGATGGCCAGGCCTCCATCGGCGAAGAACATGCGGTCCTGGATCACTACCGGCACCTCGTAGGGGTAGGCCGGGATCCGGCCGTTGTCAATCAGCCACTGCTCATTTGCGTCGCGCAGCACATACAGCGCCGCCATGCCTGCGTAGACGTTGAGCCGGGTGATACCGAGAGCGTGGTCGTGGTACCAGAGCAACGCGGCCTCCTGGTCGTTAGGGTAGACGAAGTCGCCGGGGTTGGCCGGGGTGTAGATCGACGGCACGTGCGTCGGGTCCATGTCCGCAATCGTCTTGCCGTCGGGTGTCACCCAGGCGTCCGGGTAGCCGTCGCTCAAGGGGTTAATGTTGCGCGCGCCGTGCAGGTGGGCCACAAAGCGCACGGGCGGCTCGCCCATCATGGTGCCATGCACGTGACCATCAACTGGCAGCAGGTGGGCCGAGGAGTTGATCGACGTGTAGTCATAACGCACTCGAACCTCCCTCCTGCTGCTGGCAATTATGCTTTGCCCGGGATAGGTGCCGTTGTAGCCCCAGATTGGCGTGCTTGGATAGCCCGGCGGCAGCACCTGCGCGCTGCGGGCCTGCAGGGTGATAGTGGTCGAGCCGCCGCCGGTCAAGTTTATCGCCCCGGCAAGCGGGTCCGGCAGGGGCGCCTGGTACTTGGGAATAGCCAGCGGGTTGATGATCGGCCGGGTGTAGAGCGGGTCGAGGATGGTGGGTGCCTGAGCCAGGGTACGGTCAAACCATAGCTGCGACAGAGCCAGGCCAGCGCCGAGGGCGCCGCCGAGCTTCAAGAATTGTCGACGCGAGATCATGGCCCCCCCTTGCCTTGTTTCCAACAGCACGGTTGGTTCGCAGCCGATCCCCCCGGATCGGCTCCGGACCGCTGGCCAGCGACAGACTGAGACAGTCGGTGGATCGCCGGTGGCCAGGCGTCCGTACCTGTAGTACTTTGTCTATTCGTTCACAAAGAAAGTGGAGTAAGTATAGCAGAGCACATGGTCATTGTAAAGCGGAATGCTGGTGCGGGGTGCGCCGCACGCGACCGATGTGCACATGGGGAAACCCGGTTTGCCCCCACACCTGCCGGTAGGCGAGCGCAGGCAGCTCCCAGGGCGGTCGGGAATGGGGGAAACCGGGTTTCCCGCCGCTCCTGCCGGTGGACGGGCGCGGATGGCCCCATCGCCGTTGGTCGGGGTAGGGG
>JAOACN010000408.1 GCA_026417815.1 Chloroflexaceae bacterium
TGGTTACAGGCGACCATCCTGCCACGGCGCTGGCCATTGCCCGCGACCTGGGCATCGCCAGCGAACCCGACGACCTGGTAGTGGGCCGTGACCTGCCCCACGTGCAAAGCGGCAGCGCAGCGGACTTTCTGGAGCGCACCCGCGGCGTCCACGTCTTCGCGCGGGTTACGCCGTTGCAGAAGTTGCACATCGTCGAGGCCCTGCGGGCGCAGGGGCACTTCGTGGCCGTCACCGGCGACGGGGTGAACGACGCGCCGGCGCTACGGGCCGCCAACATCGGCGTGGCCATGGGATCGGGCACCGACATTGCCAAAGACACCGCCGACATCATCGTCACCGACGACAATTTCGCCTCGATCGTCCATGGCGTGGAGGAGGGGCGCTACGCCTACGCCAACGTGCGCAAGGTCATTCTGCTGCTGGTATCTACCGGCGCGGCAGAGGTGCTGCTCTTCCTGCTGGCGGTGGCCCTCGATTTCCCCCTGCCCCTCATCGCCGTGCAGATCCTCTGGCTCAACCTGGTCACCAACGGCATCCAACACATCGCCCTCTCCTTTGAGGCGGGAGAGAAAGGGCTGATGCGCCGGCCTCCCCGGCGGCCCGAAGAGGGCATCTTCAACCGGCGCATGGTCGAGCAGGTCGTGCTCTCCGGCCTGACGATCGGGCTGATCGGCTTCGGGGTCTGGATCTATCTGCTCAACGCGGGGTGGGAGGAAGAGGCGGCGCGCAATCTGCTCCTGCTGCTGATCGTCCTGTTTCAGAACTACCACGTCTTCAACTGTCGCTCGGAGTACGTCTCGGCGTTCCGTATGCCCTTCCGCAACAACCCCTTCGCCTTCGTGGCGGTGATCGCGGCCCTGGGGTTGCACACGCTGGTGATGCACGTGCCCTTTATGCAGTCACTGCTGCGCATCGCTCCGGTTACCCCGGAGCAATTCCTGATCCTCGCCGCCCTCGCTGGCGCCATTCTGGTGATCATGGAACTGTACAAGCTCGTCCGGCGCGAACCGGCGCTGGCGCTGAAGGGAGTGTCGTAACCAGAATCCCTTTTCCTTCGGAGGGGCTTCGCCGTTCCGAGCTTCTCTCCAACCTCCGGCAGGGGCGTAGGGAAACCAGGTTTCCCCACGCCCCTGCCCGCGGCGCCAGCCCCCTCAGCGCCCGTGCAGGGCGCTGACCGTATGACGGGCGATCATCTGCTCCTCGTCGGTGGGGATTACCCACACCGATACCCGGCTGTCGGGGGTGGTGATGCACGGCCCGCGGCCCTCGTTGGCGGCGGGGTCGAGTTGCACGCCCAGCCAGGCCAGGCCCCGGCAGACCCGCTCGCGGATCGGGGCGCTGTTCTCCCCGATGCCGGCCGTAAAGACCATGGCATCAAGGCCGCCCAGGGCCGCGGCCAGGGCGCCCGTTTCGCGGATGATGCGGTAGACGAAGTAGTCAACCGCCAGCGCGGCGCGCGGGTCGCTGCTGGCGAGGAGGGTGCGCATGTCGTTGCTGATCCCCGACAGGCCGAGGAGACCGGAACGCTTGTAGAGCAGGTCCTCGATCTGTTTGGCGCCCATCCCCTTTTCCTGCATCAGGTAGAGCAACACCCCCGGGTCGATCTGCCCGCAGCGGGTGCCCATCGGCAGCCCGTCGAGCGCCGTGAAGCCCATGGTGCTCTCGACGCTGCGGCCCTGGTGGATGGCGCACATGCTGGCGCCATTGCCCAGGTGGGCCACGATAACCCGACCGTCGGCGATCTGCGGCGCGACGTCGCGGAGCGCCTGGGCGATGTACTCGTAGGACAGACCGTGAAAACCGTAGCGCCGCACCCCCTCGGCGTAGAACTCCTCGGGGAGAGCGAAGCGTTCCACCACCGCGGTGTGGGTACGATGGAAGGCCGTATCAAAACAGGCCACGTTGGGCACGCCGGGCAGAAACTCCATCGTCGCGCTGATGCCCGCCAGGTTGGCGGGTTGGTGCAGCGGCGCCAGGGGCACGAAGGTTTCGAGAGTCGCCAGTATCGTCTCGTCCACCACCACGGGGGCGCTGTAGAGCGTGCCGCCGTGCACCACGCGGTGCCCGATCCCCAGCAGACCATCCTCGGGCAACTGCGGATCGAGGTAGGCCGCCAGCCGTTCCAGAGCATAGGCATGCCCACGCCCCGCCGGGCGCACCGCCCAGGCGTCTTCGTGCACCGTCGCCCCGGTCCGGTCCTCGACCTTGAAGCGCGGCTGGGTGCCGATGCCTTCGATCTGCCCCTTGAAACGAACCGTGACACTGGCCGCATCGGCAGCGTAGTCGTACACCGTGAACTTGATACTCGAGGATCCGGCATTCAGTACGAGAATCGCTCTGGTCACGCGGCGCCTCCTCTCGGCTCATAGAGGCGGATCGAATTACGCTGCCGCGGCGGCCTGGGCGCTCTTGCGAGCGTGGACCAGCAGCACCGCGAGGGCGCACGAGGCCAGCCGGGCGCGCACGCTGTCGGCGCGGCTGGTGAGGATGATCGGCACGCGCGCGCCGAGCACGATCCCCGCCGCCTCGGCCCGGGTGAGGAACGTCAGTTGCTTGGCCAGGATATTGCCCGCTTCAAGATCGGGCACCACCAGAATGTCGGCCTGCCCGGCCACTGGCGAACGGATGCCCTTGGCCCTTGCCGCCTCCACGCTGATGGCGTTATCGAAGGCCAGCGGGCCATCGAGAATGCCGCCGGTGATCTGCCCACGGTCGGCCATCTTGCACAGCGCGGCGGCGTCAATCGTGGACTGCATGGCCGGGTTAACCGTTTCAACCGCGGCCAGAATGGCGACCTTCGGTTCGGGGATGTTGAGGGCCAGGGCCAGGTCGATCGCGTTCTGCACGATGTCACGCTTGGCCATCAGATCGGGGGCCACGTTGACCGCCCCGTCGGTGACGATCAGCGGCTTGGGGTAGGTGGGCACGTCCATCACGAAGCAGTGGCTGATGCGCCGCCCGGTACGCAGCCCGGTGGTGCTGTTGACCACCTCGGCCAGCAACTCATCCGTGTGGAGGCTGCCTTTCATCAGCGCCTCGGCCTCCCCGGCCCGCACCAGGGCCACGGCCTTGGCCGCCGCCTCGTGGCTGTGGGCGGCGTCCACGATCGGGAAGGGCGTCAGATCCAGCCCCTCGCGCTCGGCCACGGCGCGGATCTTCGCCTGCGGACCAACCAGAACCGGCTTGATCAGCCCTTCTCGCGCCGCATCCACCGCGGCCGTCAGCGAGGCGTCATCACAGGGGTGGGCCACCGCCACGATGATCGGCTCCCGCTCCCTGGCCGCGTCCATCAGCATTTTGTAGCCGTCGAACTGGTTATCGCCCAGCACCGCGGCCGGGTTGGTGTGTTCGGTTGACATCGTTCCGCTCCTCTCCTCTGTTGCGGGGAGGGCGAAACCCTCCCCTCAGGCATGGGTGCGGGGCAACCGGGTGTCCCCACACCCTTCCCGCTGGCAGGTGGAATCATGGACGTATTGCCGCAGCATGTCAAACGACGGAACGAAACAGCCCCGGGTCACGCGGGCCACCAGATGTCCCGCGCCCAATCCAAAAGCCAGAAATCCCAAATCCACCCTTGTGGTACCATACAGGGCGCCAGTCTGCCCGTAGAATAAGCGCCGCAGGAGCCTGTGATGAGCCATGTTCGCGTCGCCGCCCGCGTCAGCGGCTTCGGCACCTCGATTTTCGCCGAGATCAGCGCCCTGGCCCTCGAGTGCGGGGCAGTGAACCTGGGCCAGGGGTTCCCCGACTTTGCCGGCCCGGCCTGGGTGAAGCAAGCCGCCGCCGAGGCCATTGCCGCCGACATGAACCAGTACGCCCCCTACCAGGGTCTTCCACGGTTGCGCGAGGCCATCGCCGCAACCTGGCGCGCCCAGGGCTGGCGCGAACCCGACCCGGCCCACGAGGTGACGGTCACCAGCGGCGCGACCGAGGCCCTGTTCGCGGCGATGCAGGCGCTGATCGATCCCGGCGATGAGGTGATCGTCTTCGAGCCATTCTACGATGCCTACGTGCCCGATATTACCATGGCCGGAGGCGCGCCGCGCCTGGTGCGCCTGCACCCTCCCGCGCCCGGCGCGCCCGCCTGGCGCTTCGACCCCGATGAACTGCGCGCCGCCTTCGGACCCCGCACGCGGTTGCTGCTACTCAACACGCCCCACAACCCGACCGGCAAGGTCTTCAGCCGCGCCGAACTGGAACTGATCGCCGCCCTGTGTATTGAACACGACGTCCTGGTCGTCACTGACGAGGTGTACGATCAACTGGTCTTCGACGGCGCCAGGCACCTGCCGATCGCCACCCTGCCAGGTATGTGGGAACGCACGCTGACGATCAACTCCACCGGTAAAACCTTCAGCGTCACAGGGTGGAAGATCGGCTATGCGGTGGGACCGGCCTGGCTCAACCAGGCGTTGCGCTCCGCCCACCAGTGGGTGACCTTTGCCACCGCCACGCCGCTGCAGGTTGCCGCGGCCGCGGCCCTGGAGAGCGCCCTGACCAACGGCTACTACGCCCAGTTCCGCGCCGAGTACGCCCGGCGCTACCAGGTGTTGCGCGCCATTCTGGACAGCGCCGGCCTGCCCACGCTACCGACCGAGGGCAGTTACTTCATCATGGTTGACATCAGCCGGACGGGGTTCGGGAGCGATGCTGAGTTCTGCCGCTGGCTCACCCGCGAGGTCGGCGTGGCGGCCATTCCACCCTCGGCCTTCTATGCTGACCCGGCCTCGGCGCCCCTGCTGGCGCGCTTCTGCTTCGCCAAGCGCCTGGAGACGTTGCAGGCCGCGGGCGAGCGCCTGGGGCGCCTGGGGGCGTAAGGCCGAAGCATCGGTTGTGCCGATGCTTCGGCCTTACATTGCAGGACAGGTCATCGCGCCGTCTGCGACGAGACCTGGCTCATTGCGGCGAGCTGGCGGGCCTGACCGGCGAGGCCGGCCTGGGCGCGTTCAATGTAGGCGCGGGCTTCCTGGAAGCGCTGGGCGGCGCGGTTGGCATTGGCGACGTCGTAGCCGCTGTAGAACTCCAGTAACGCATCGAGGCCGGCGAGTTGCAACTCCAGGCCCCGGCGGTAATCGTCGTGGGCCCGCTGGAGCGTGCCGGGCGGGCGCAACTGGCCCATGGCGGCCATGGCCGCCTCGACCGAGGCGCGCAGCCGTTGCGTGGCGGCCACGTGCCCTACCGAGGCCCCGCCGGGCCGGCTGGTGGCCTCGCGGTAGGCGGCGGTCGCGGCGCGCAGGTCGGCCCGCACGGCCTCAAAGGCGGCCAGGTAGCTCACCGTCAGGCCCTCAACGACGGCGAGCGGTTCGGCTTCGAGGATGGGCGCAATGGTGGGCGTGGCTGGAACAGGTGTGGTCAGGGCCAGGCTAAAGACAGCCTCTTCCGGGACGGACGGCCTTGTCCAGGCGCGTTGCGTGGTCAGGATCAGGCTCTGGTGCAGCACCAGGGCAACCAGCAGGAGGGCGATGGGAAAGGCCCAGAGCAACAGCCGCGCCCGGCGCGTCTCACGGAGCGAATGGCGCCAGCCGATCCACCAGGCCGGGTCGGTCCCGCGGCGCTGGTTGAGGGCGGGAGAAGAGGGAGCGGCAGCCGCAGCCAGGCCAGGGGCCGGGCGGGCCGCGCCGGTGTAGCCCTTGCGTTCGCGGAGAAATTGTAAGCCGCGCCGGGCGTGCTGGTTATGCGGATTGAGCTTGAGCGCCGCCTCGAGGCAAAAGGCCTGCTCATCGGGGTCCTCAAGCACGCCGCTGAGCCAGAGCCAGGCCAGTTCACAACTCGGGTCGAGTTGCAGCGAACGGGTCAACAAACCAGCGGCGATGCGCTTCTGGCCGCTGCGGGCAGCAGCCACGCCCCGCTGGTACAGGCCCTGGGCCTCGCCGATGTTCGCTTTGACCGCCGGCTCGATGCTGCTGGTCATGGGTCTGAGAGCCTCTCCGGACAACTCCTTCGGGAGGGGCTGGGAGGGCAAAGCCCTGCCAGGAACCCGCCTTCCGCGCTCCGTTGGAGAAGGTGGGGAACTCGGGGTTCCCCACGCCCCTTACAGGAGGGCTGCGCCCTCCCGGCAACCTGCCTTCCACGCTCGGTTCGACGTAAGGTGGGGAACTCCGGGTTCCCCACCTTACGGGAGGGCTGCGCCCTCCCAGAAGGGCATCGGATACCCCGGGTATCCGCACAGGCGCCTAATGGTCCGGCAACAGCGGATTAATCGCCCGTTGCACCAGGGTGGCGTCTTCGACCAGGCTGGCGCGAATGGCGCGCCAGTACTCTGGTTGCTCGTAGCCAAGCTGCCAGATGGCGATGCCGGCAAGATCCTGGGTCTGGACGGTTTTAATTTTATCGGCCAGGCCAACCTCGGTCATGAACCACACCTCGCGCCAGCCCTGGGGCGAGCGGTACGAGAAGGTGCTTTCTCCGACCCGACCGCGGGCGTCCCGTTCACGGAAGTTCACGGTTACGCCCTGGGTGGCAATAATCTCTTCGAGGGTCTTCCAGGGACGGGCAGTGGCCGGGCCGCCGGGAGGCCAGTCATAGCCATAGAAATGCACGCCGATCAGCACCTTGGACGGATCAACGACCGAGCGGGCGTACTCGGACACCGATTCGATCCAGTACGCCGGGGCCACCGGGCCGGGGCCGCTCCCGCGCCAGTGGTAATCGTAGGTCATGATGCGCAGTTGATCAACATGCTTCCCCAGTTCGGCCCAATCCTGGAAGCCCCCCAGGCCCCCCCAGTCGCTATCCTTGGCATGCACCGCCACGGTGAGCACCCGGCCGTGGCGGTGCAGGGCCGCGGCCAGTTCGGCGATAAAGGCTGAGAAATCCCCGCGCAGGGATGGATCGAGACCCTCGTAGTCAATGTCGATCCCGTCATAGCCACGGGCCAGCACCTCATCGAGGATGTTCTGCACATGGCGCGCGCGGATCTGCGGATTGCGCAGGACTCCCACGACAGAGTTCGGGTTCGCGGTCACGTTGTGGATCGAGGGAATAATGCGGACGTTATGCTCGTGGGCGATGCGCACCAGATCGTCATTGCGGGCGCCGTAGATCCGCCCGCTGGCATCGGTGGAGTACCAGAAGGGGCTAATATCGTCAATAATGTCGGCATTGGCGAAAAACGACTCGCGCGCCCCGCCCTCGAAAAGGGGAGGCAACCAGACCACGATATAGCGCCCGCTCTTGGGATGGTAACTGACCGGACCGGCCTGGGGATCGGCGACGGTGGGAACCGGGGTTGGCGGCACCGGGGTTGGCAGCACGATGCGGAGCGGCGGTGCGGGCGTGGTGGTGGGGACGACCTGCGCGGTGGCGGCGGCAGCAGCTTGAACCTCTGGCAACCGCCGGGCGAGGCGGAGGGTCTCAGCGATCAGAAAGCCGGCAACCAGCAGCGCAACAACGTACAGCGCGCCGAGGATGAGAGCGCCGAAGGGAGGCGGGCGTCGCATACTCAGTAGGCCCCGAGCTCACGCAGGCGATCATCGCTGATGCCAAAGACGTGGGCGATCTCGTGGAGCACGGTGCGCCGCACCTGGGCGCGCAGCGCCTCGGCGGTGCGGAAGTCGCGTTCGAGCGGTTCTTGAAAGATCACGATCGTATCGGGCAACACCAGCAGATTACTTGCCCGTTCGGTAAGGGGAACGCCGTGGTACATCCCATAGACCGACTGCCAGGGTTTCAAGCCCAGCATCCGACGCTGTTCGCGGGTGGGTCGGCGCTCCACGATGATCTCGACGTTCTCCAGATAAGCGGCGAACTCGTCGGGCAGGCTGTCAAGGGCCTCGATCACGAGTTGTTCAAAGCTGGCGCTGTCCATACGGGCATTATACGATTCGACGATAACGGGTGTCAAGCATTTCACCTGACGTCCGCGCATGGGCGTCGCTCAATGGCGCACTGGATGGGCTACAATGGCAGTTTGTGTCGGGCAGGCGAAATCGTGGTAGACTCGGGACGCGCGCCCTCACGGCATGTGATGGCGCGCCGGGCGCGATGGGGCGCCGGAAGAACCGGTGAACCATCCAGGAGAAAGCATGATCTGGCGACCCCTGTTCAGTTTCAGCCTGTTCCTGAGCCTGATCCTCCTTCTGGCGCATGCGCGTCTCGCACTCGCCACGGCGCCGGGAGCGCCGCAGACGGCCCCCACCACGGCGCCAGCAGCGCCGCAGATGGCCCCCGCCCCGCCAGACCTGGCAGGCTTCGGAGCGCAATCACCTCCGCTCGTTCAGCCAGAACCGACCATCGAGCCCTTTGTGCGCCCCGATCTGGCCCGGCGCCTGGAACGGCTTCGCCCGGTGATCCTCGCCGCCGCGAAGCGCCACAACCGCGCCGAACTTTCGGGGATGGACGACGAGAGCTTTGCGGTAGTAATGGCCCTGATCATTTACAACGAGAACTTCGGCTGGCTGGAGGACGACGTTCCACCACTGCGGCTCGTTACCCCGCTGTACCAGCAGTTGCAACAGGCGGCCAACCAGCGCCTGCCCGGCAGCAACTTCAGCGTCTGGCCAGTCAACCTGCGCCCCTCGGTGGCCCTGGAGATCCTCAAGCAGCAATTGCCCCTGGCCGATGGGCAGATGATCCACGTGCCGGTACGGGTCGCAGGCAGCCGCGTCGACCCGGCGGCCTATGCGCGTCCGGCTGACCTGCTGGCGGCGATCAATGCCGAAATCAGCCGTGATGATCTGGCGATAGCCTACCTCGCGGCCAACCTGGAACGGGGGATCTATCGCGCGGCCCTGGAGGGCGCGCCGGTCACCTGGCAGACGCTGGCGGCCTGGCACAATCAGGGGATCGTGAACCCGCGGGCCATTCGGGTAAATCCCACCGCCCGCGACTACGTGCGCCGGGCCGCGGCCTTTCTGCCACTGGCCCGGGCCCTGATCGCCGCTTCTGGCGACGGTGCAGGGCTTGAGCGCAGTGCTGTTTCAGAAGGGTACGCAACCGCGAGCGGCGCGACAGGGGGGCATCGGGACGCCAACCGCAGGGGAGCTATTCGCGCGTCACGCCCTGTACGGAGCGCAGGCGCTTCAGTACTTCCTGCTCGAACTCGCGAGGATTAGCCCTGGGGAAGTACTCGGTTTCAATCATCGCCGCCGGCACATCGTCGCAGGCGGCCATACACTCGAGTTCGACCAGGCGGATGTCCTGGGGGTGCGTAGCGGCAAGACGCTTGAGCGTCGCCAGAAAGTTGGGCCGGCTTCTCGCGCAGTGACGACAAAAAATCAGGTCAAGGGGCATGGACACAAACCTTTCAAGATGCCGGAGACGCTGCCCATACCCCTCCCGCGTGGAAGCACCTCTGGTTTTCGACCACGCGAGCCTGGCTGCAGGATCACAGCGCCTTCGTAGTGTACACGGTCTGGCTGAGGTTTGCAAGATCCGTACAAAAGCATTGCATTCGGTGCTGCGGCTGCGCCGCGCGCTACCAGAGGGCAGGGTTCTTGACCGGGAGAGGCTGAGAGGGCTGCGCCCTCCTCGCCCCTGGCGCACCAGCAAGTCGTCGAACGGGAAGGTCCGGGTGGGCGAAGCTATTCCAGACCCTGACGCACCGGCGAGGGGTTGACCGGGAGGGTCTGGGCGGGCTGCGCCCTCCCAGGGACCCTCTTTCCCGACCGTGAGGTAACGGGACTCGCCGGAGGCGCCACTAACATAGTGAAGTATAATACAAGAAACGAGATTTGTGGCGATGAATCCATCGGGTGTGGAACCAACAGCCTGGGCGAGCATCACGAAGCGGCATCACGCCACGCTCGACATCGCCTACCTGGAGGCAGGTGAGCGCGGACCGGTCGTAATCATGCTCCACGGCTGGGGCGCGTTCAAAGAGTTATGGTGGAACACGCTGCGTGGCCTGGGGCGTGACCATCGGTGCTACGCGCTCGATCTTCCCGGTCACGGAGACTCGCCGCTGCACCGTCGCGACAGCATCCGCGATCTGGCCGATGCGGTCGGCGCGTTCTGCGACAGCCTGGATCTGCGCGAGATTACCCTGATCGGCCATTCAATGGGCGGCGCGGTGGCGATCGCCCTGGCGCTGCGCCGGCCTGACCTGGTGCGGCGCCTTGTGCTGGTGGATGCGGCGGTAGACGCCTACCAGATGCCCAGGTTCGCCCGAACGTACCTGCTCCCCACCCTGGGATGGGCCCTGTTTCGCCTGGTGTTGCTCGGCGCGCGCATCGTCAGCCCCATCGGCGCGCAGGTGCCCCACACTCACCGCGGCGGCTGGGTGCGGCCCTGGCTGCGACGCGGCTCCTACATGGCTCGCTCCGATCCCGACGCTCTGTACCGGACCTACCGCGCCCTCTTCCGCGCCCGCGCCGGTCGCCGACTCGCGCGTATTAACGTGCCCACCCTGGTGATCAGCGGGCAGTTCGACGCGCTGGTGCCCCGCGAGCACTCGCGCCGCCTGGCCCGGCGCATCCCCCACGCGCGCTTCGTGGAGATCCCTGGCGCGTTGCACAATCCTATGGATGAACGCCCACGGACCTTTGAGCAGACCGTGCGCGCCTTTCTTACCGACACGTCGTCGGCAGATTCTGACCCTCCCGAAAAAACGCTTACGCCTCCAGAACGGGCTACGCTGATGCGCCTGCAACGGTTCTTCGGTCGCGCCGCGGTTGATGCGGAACGCTTGCTCGAACGGCTCCAACGCCCCGGACGGCGCGCCGGCCCCGCGCTGATCGTCCCCTATCGGGGCATGGGCACCCCCGCTGTGCTGCACCTCAGCGGGCGCGTGCTCGAAGATCGCGGCATCATGCCCCCGGGCGATGCGGATACGCGCTGGGCCAACCTGCGCGCCAACTGGCGACGTTTCGGCTCGCGCGAATTGCCGCATGTGCGCGTGCGCGCCACGTTCCAGGATACGGTCGTCGAAACCTCCACCGACGCGGAGGGCTACTTTCACCTTAGCCTGCAGCCGAGCGCCCCCCTCGATGACGCGCCGGTCCAGATGGTGAACCTGGAACTGCCCGACCTGGGCGCGCGCGCCGCGGGCGAGGTCTTCGTTCCGCCTCCGAGCGCCCGTTGCGCCATCGTGAGCGACATTGACGACACGGTGCTGCAGACCTACGCCACCGACATGCTCAAAATGCTCGCCCTGACCTTTCTGCACAACGCGCGCACGCGCCTGCCCTTCGAAGGCGTGGCGGCGCTCTATGGGGCGCTGGTCGCCGGACCGGACGGCCAGCGCCAGAACCCTATCTTTTACGTGTCGAGCAGCCCCTGGAACCTGTACGACTTCCTGGTGGATTTTCTGGCCTACCATGGCCTGCCCGCAGGGCCACTGTTTCTCACCGACTACGGTCTCGATCGCGATCGGCTGGTTCGGCAGGGCCATCGCCGGCACAAACTGGAAGCCATCGGGCGCATCGCCACGACCTATCCGCATCTGCCGCTGGTGCTGATCGGCGACAGCGGCCAGCACGACCCGGAGATCTACCTGGAGGTTGCGCGTACCTACCCGGGGCGCGTCGTGGCGATTTACATCCGCCACGTGAGCCACGAGCGCCGCGCAGAGGAGGTGCAAGCCCTGAGCGCGGAGGCGCGGCGCCTCAACGTGCCGATGGTGCTGGCGCCCAACACGGACGCCCTGGCCACCGACGCCGCCCGCCGGGGGCTGATTGCCGCCCCGGCGCCGTAGAGCCGGCCCGGTGGCACGGCTCTCCGGCGCCCGATGGGCCGGCTCTCCGGCGCCCGCCGGGGGTGTGGGGAAACCCGGTTTCCCCTGGTTATCACGTCAGCGGTGGTTTCGCTGCGCGGCCGGTTGGGTTACGGTTCGGGGAGGCGCGGAAGGCTGCGCCCTCCGCAATCTTCTGGTTTCGCCCAGGCGGTACAATCTTCCTGCTTTCGCCGGGGCGTACCCCTGCCCCGGCAGAACAATGGGCGCAGGAAGGCTCCGCTTCCCCGCACCTCAACTCAGGTATGAACCATGTCTTACCGGTGCATCCGGCAAGTTTGCGAACGGGAGGGTCTGGGAGGGCAAAGCCCTCCCAGGAACCCTCCTCCCAGCCCCTTCGTGTAACTTGTTGGATGCACCGCTTACTCGCAAGAGGCAAGGAGGTATGGATAACAACCCCAATCTTTCCAGTCAGGTTGAAAACCTGCACGTACGCGAACTAACCCCGCTCCAATCGCCGCTGGAGTTGAAACAGCAGTTGCCCCTCAGCCCGACCGCGGCCCGCACTGTGACCACCGCCCGCGAGGCGATCCGGCGCGTGCTGCGCGGCGAGGACCGGCGGCTGCTGGTGGTGATCGGCCCGTGCTCCATTCACGATCCCGAGGCGGCCCTGGAGTATGCCCGCCGCCTGCGCCGCCTCCAGGACGACCTCAGCAGCCAGCTCGTGCTGATTATGCGCGCCTATCTGGAGAAGCCCCGCACTACCGTCGGCTGGCGCGGCCTGATCAATGATCCGCACCTTGATGGCTCGTTTGACATGCAATCCGGGCTGCGCATTGCTCGCCAGTTGCTCACGGCGATCAACGAACTCGGTATCCCGGTGGCTACCGAGATGCTCGACCCGATCAGCCCCCAGTACCTGGACGACCAGATCAGTATGGCCACCATTGGCGCCCGCACCAGCGAGGCCCAGACCCACCGGGCGCTGGCCAGTGGCGTCTCGATGCCGGTGGGCTTCAAGAACAGCACCGACGGCGGGATCGAGGCGGCCGTCAATGCCTGCGTCTCCGCCGCCGTGCCCCACAGCTTCCTGGGCATTGACGACCGCGGACGCAGCGCGGTGGTGAAGACCACCGGCAACCCCGATGGCTTTGTCATTCTGCGCGGGGGGCGCCACGGCCCCAATTACTACCCCGAATACGTTGTGCGGGCCGCCCGCCTGATGCGCGAGGCCTCGCTCCACCCCGCCGTGATGATTGACTGTAGCCACGCCAACGCTGGCGGCGACTACCGGCGCCAGGAGACGGTCTGGTACAACGTCGTCGAGCAGGTGATCCACGGCCCAACCCCCATCGTCGGGATGATGGTCGAGAGCAACCTGGAGGAGGGGAAACAGCCGTTCCTCGCCGATCGGTCGAAGCTGCGCTATGGCGTCTCCGTTACCGACGGCTGCGTGGGCTGGGCCACCACCGAGTTGCTGCTCCACGAGGCCCACCTGGCCCTGGAACGGGCGCGGTAGCGGGCGTCAGGGCAACCCGGACGCACCGGCGCGCGCCGCAACACTTCGGGTTGCTGCGGTCTGCCTCCCGCCGGGCCGGGGCGCGGGGAGGGATCGCCTCCCCGCGCCCCCCGTTCTGCAGAGGGCTGCACCCTCCACATCTCCCCCATGCACAACTCTACGTTGTCACTTGCCGCAGTTTCCGCGGCGAGGAGGCTCGGAGGCGCTGCACCCCTCCGCGCTTTCCTCTTCCTGGTACGGCGCGGCTTCGCTGCGCCGCATCAGGAAGGGAAGATCTTCGAGGGCCTGCGGCCCCCGCAACCCCCGCCAGGGGCATAGGAACAAAGAAGGCCACGCAGCGAAACCGTGTTTTAGACATAATGCGCGCATCATGTAACCTTTCGGGGTATACTGAAGAAGAACGCGGCAAGCAACTGGCAAGCGTGGTTGTACGATTACATATGCTATGACCGACGAGCCACAATCAAACAAGCCGCCGGAGGGCAACGCCCTGGCCTACTGGGCGATTATTGGCACCTCGGCGCTGCTGTGCTTCGCCTGGTTGCTCACCGGCAGTCTGATGTTGACCCTGGCGATCATCGCCCTGGGGCTGCTGCACCTGGCGCGCCACTTCCCCGAGGCCGAACAGTTTGTGCAGGCCGATCCCATCCTGATGTGGTTACGCCGCATGTCGCCGCTGATCGTTATCGGGATCGCTACGCTGGTGCTGGCGACACGCTATTTGCGGTAGCCAGGGACGCGGCTTCACCACGCACTACCCCGAGAAACAAGGGTTTTCCGGGGCGGGCTGCGCCCTCCCGGACCCTCCCATCGGGCATCATCCCTTCTTCACCTCCCCCTCAGCCGGGTGTCGTCCGGCAGCGCGACGATCCATGCTACAATTGGGCGTTTCGCGAACGGCCCATGGCCATCCGTGCCCTCCAGCACCGATGGCGTCCGATCCGATGGTTTCACGACGAGTGCTTCTCGGCGCGACGATGGTCAGTCTGCTGGTTGGCGTCCTGGGCGCGTTGCTCTACGCGCAGCAACGGGTGGCCCGATGCGCCTTCGTGCCCCTCGTCGCCGCCGAGTTGCTACCCAATGCCAGCCTTGTCCCCGGTGAGGCCGCGGGGATGCCCGCCGGCTGGCAGCGCCGCGCCGGGGGCGTGGAACTGCGCGGCCCTGCCGTTGATGGGCAGGGCTTTGACCTCGACGGCGACGGGCGGGCGCTACAGTTGCTCGGCATTGCCAATTACGCTCAGACCCCGCCGATCCCGGTGCGGCCCGGTGAGCGGTACTGCTTCAGCGGCTTCACCCTCACCGACTCGGAGCAGCGTTCTCCCACCCGCGCCCGCCTGGTCTTTAGCTGGCGCGATACCTCCGGGGCCACCGTGAGCGAAGCTGCCACCCTCTGGCAGCCAGTGACCCTCTGGACGCCCGAGGCCCCGCCCCGCGACTGGTCGCGCCTGCAGGGCAGTTTCGTCGCTCCGCCTGAGGCCCGTTCCCTTGTCGTGCGTATCGAGCCGGCCTCGGATGACCGGATCTACCTGGATGCCATGCACGCGCGCCGGGGGGGTGGGGCCCTTGCCGGCCTGGCCGCGCCGACCCTCGCCGTCGCCGCCGATCCGCCCCGCCTGGCCCGCTGGCCCCTGGGCCGCCAGGCCGCCGTGGCCTTCACCTTCGACTGGGAAACCGCCATGGGCGGCCTGATCCACTCGCGCTCGGTCGGCGACCCCAACTACGATAAGGACCCCGAGGCCCGCGGGCTGCGCATGCGCGAGGGGATCACCACCACACTGCAACTCTTTCGGCCCTACGGCGTGCGCGCCACCTACTACGCTACCGGCTACAACTTCCTCCTCGGCAACCCCGAGCGCCGTCGCTTTATGGGCGACCCGGTGTTCGCCTGGGCCAGCCCGGCCAATGGCTGGATCACCGATCGCTGGACGCGGACCCCCTGGTTCGCCGACGACCCCTTCGGCACCTACCGCAGCCATCCGGCCTGGTACTTCGGCGACCTGATCCGGCCCCTGCGGGACGCCGGTCACGAGATCCAGAGCCATACCTTCAGCCACCTCTACGGCGGCCTGGCCGACGCGGCCACCTGGGCAGCCGATCTGCGAGCCTGGAACGAGGTGGCCGCCGAACGGGGCCTGGCCCCGGCCACCTCCCTCGCCTTCCCCTGGAGCGGCAGCGCCGGCATGAGCGACGCTAACTGGGACGTGCTTGAACAGGGCGGGATCAGCAGCGTTACCCGGCTGAGTAACCAGATGCAGTACAATCTGTTTCCGACCGACAGTGACGGCGTGGTGCTCGAACCGCGCTGCCGCTGGCTGCCGGGCCGCGAGGGGCGCATTCTGGCCTGTCCCGACTTCTACCTGACCCCCGAGCGGGTCAGCCTGGCCCTGCAACAGATTGAACGTGCCATCGCCGCCGGGGGCGCCATTGACCTCTGGGCGCATACCGAGGAGGTCACGGCACCCGAGCAGATCCGGGCCTGGGAGCGGGTGGTGGAGCGCGTGGCCCGCGACCGGCGGCTCTGGGTGGCGCCCCTCGGCGAAATCGCCGCCTGGCAGGCGGCCCTGGCCACGGTGCAGGTTGAACCGGTCGCCACGCAGCCGGGCGACGAGGGCATGCTCACCGTGCGCGTCGCCAATCTGAGCGCCGTCGATCTCGCCGATCTGACCCTGCACATGCCCGCGAGCACCCGGCGCGTCCTGGTGAACGGCGAGGAACTGGCCCGCGACGAGCGGCCGCTCCCCCACGGACGGGGATGGTGGCCCGCCGCCGCGCTCGCCACGTTCGATCTGCCCGCGGGCCAGACGGCGGAGGTGCAGGTATGGCTGACGCCGTGAGTTCGTGTCAACAGCGTGAGGCCCACTATGGCCGGGACGGTTGAACAGGGCGCCGGGCGGCTGGCGCGCCTGCGCGCGAGCTTCGGGCTGCTCGGCGCGCCACTGCTGGGCCTGAAACTGTACCAGTGGCTGTGGCTGCTGCTGGCGGTCACGGGCGCCCTCGCCGTTGCCGCGCCGCGGGTCCTCTCGCAGCCGGTGACCTACGTCGCCCGCGCCGAGACACGCTTTGACCTGCGGCGCTACGGCCCGATCTACGAGCCGGTGGCCCCGGGCGTCAGCGGCCTCGACATCGCCATCAACGACGCCACCGAGTCCCTGCGCCAGGACCGGCTGGCGCGGGCCGATGTGCGCTTCGGTCGCCCGGACTTCCGCGTGGTCTTCGCGCCGCGCGAGCCAGGAGTGGTGGAGGTGCGCGGGATCGGCCCCACCGCCGCCGAGGCCCAGGACCTCGCCAACGCCGGGGCCGAGGCCCTGGCGCGGCACGTGCGCGCCGCTGGCGGGCGCGAGATCCTGCGCAACATGCTCGGCTGGGAACTCTGGCTGGCCCTGGAACCCGAGGGCCGCCCCGCGCCCACACCCTTCGATACGCTCCTGCGCGACATTCTGCGCGTAAACGCCTTTCCCATGTCGCGCGACCTGGAGCCGGTCTCCACCCCCCGACTGATCGCCGACCTGCCCCGCGAGGAGCTTAGCGACCTGGCCCGCGCCCTCGAGGCGCGCTACGACCTCTGGCGCTTCGCCATCAATACCCGCAATGCCACTCTCGACGCCCTGTGCGGCACGACCGGGGCAGAGGGAACCGCCGCGCGCGAACGGGCCCTCGAAACCTGCGCCCGCGCCAATGCCGTTGTCCATGCGGAGCTGATCGAGCGGAACCGCGAAATCACCCGTCTGCGGGCCATTCAGGCGACCCTGGATTACGTCCTCGTCACCTACGCGGCGCGCTTCGACCCCGACCAGCCTTCGGCGGCCCACCGTGTCGCCGCTGCCCTGCCCACGGCGCCCGAGCCGCGCTACGTGCCCCAGCTCCTGGCCCTGGCGGCCCTCGTTGGCGTTGCCATCGGCGTGGCCGGCGTGGCCATGGACCGCAGCGCCGGCATTGCCACTCGCGTCAGCGAGATCCTGGGCTACCGCGAACTGATCCGCAACCTCGTGCTGCGCGACCTGCGCGCCCGTTATAAGGGCAGCGCCCTCGGCTACCTCTGGACGCAACTGGCGCCCCTGGGCATGATGCTGGTCTACGTGCTGGTCTTCAGCCTGCTGTTGCCCGGCAGCATCGCCATGTTCCCGATCTTCCTCATCGTCGCCCTGTTGCCGTGGAACTTCACCGCCGAGGCGGTAACAGGCGGCGCTCGCAGCGTGATTGACAACGCCGCCCTGATCAAGAAGGTCTACTTTCCCCGCGAGGTGCTGCCCCTGACGGCAGTGTTCTCGAGCATGGTCAACTACCTGCTCTCGCTGCCGATGATGCTGCTGCTCATGATCGCGGTGCAACTCCTGACCATTGGCCGGCTCAACTTCGCCTGGACCTTCGCCTACCTGCCGGTGTTGCTGGTCATCCAGGTGATCATGCTCTCCGGCATGGCCCTCTTTCTGGGCGCGGTGGCGGTCTTCTTTCGCGACGTGGTGCACCTGGTGGGCATTCTGGTGAGCATCTGGTTCTTTCTGACGCCGGTGATCTACCCGCTGGGTGTTTTCGGCGATGGCCTGGCCGCCCGGCTGGTGCGCTGGCTGAACCCCATGGCCTCGCTGACCGAGTTCTACCGCGAAATCCTCTACGGCAACCCGGTTCCCGTGGGCCAGATCCCCACGCCGGGCCTGCCGGCCCTCGATAGCGTGCTGCGCGTGAGCATCACCGCGGGCCTGTTCCTGGTGATCGGCATGTGGGTCTTCCAGCGCGCGGCGCATCACTTCGGAGAGGCGCTGTGAGTCCGGTGATCGAGTTCGAGCAGGTCAGCAAGTACTTCGTTCGCCACCGCGTCGAGCGCCGGACGGTGCAGGAGTGGGCCATCGGCCTGTTTCAGCGGCGCCCGCCGGGCGACGATGCCTTCTGGGCCCTGCGCGATGTCAGCTTCTGCGTCGAGCAGGGACAGAGTTTTGGCCTGGTGGGCCACAATGGCGCCGGCAAGAGCACGGCCCTGAAGCTGATTATGCGCATTCTCGAACCGAATAGCGGGACGGTACGGACGCGGGGCCGGATCGCCGCCCTGCTCGAACTGGGAAGCGGCTTCCATCCCGAGTTGAACGGCCTGGAAAACGTGTTCCTGTACGGCTCGCTCATGGGCCTCAGCCGCCGCGAGATGGAACGCCGCCTGCCCGCGATCGTCGAGTTTGCCGACATCGGCGACTTTCTGGAGACCCCGATCAAGCACTACTCGTCGGGTATGTACACCCGCCTGGCCTTCTCCGTGGCCACCGCGGTAGACCCCGATGTGCTGATCACCGACGAGGTGCTGGCGGTGGGCGACGAGGCCTTTCAGCGCAAGTGCCTGGAGCGCATCTACCACTTCCGCCGGGCCGGGAAGACGATCATCTTCGTCTCCCACGCTCTGGAAGTGGTGCGCTCCCTGTGCGATACGGCCCTCTGGCTCGACCACGGCGAGGCCCGCGCCTGCGGTCCGGCCGGGAAGGTAATTGACGCCTACCTGGCCGATGTGAACCGCAAGGAGCAGGAACGCCTCGCGGCGGACCATCCCGATCTGAGCCTGCCCGCGACCGAGGAGGCGGTCTTCCGCCGCGGCAGCCGCGAGGTGGAGATTGTTCGCGTCCAGCTCCTCGATGCCGCAGGGGAGGAGCGCAGCGTTTTTCACACTGGTGAGGCGCTGACCATTCGGATGCACTACCAGGCCCATGAACGGATCAGCGACCCCGTGTTCGGCGTGGGCATCTTTCATGAAAATGGCACCTGGCTCAGCGGCCCCAACACCGGCTTCGACGAGGTGCCCATCCCCGCCATCGAGGGATACGGGCAGATTGACTACCACCTGCCGTCGTTACCGCTCAACACGGGGCGCTTTCAGATCAGCGTCGCCGTGGTTGACCGGACCCAGACCCATGTGTATGACGTTCACGATCGCCTTTACCCGTTCGTGGTGCATGGATCGGGCCGTGATCGCTACGGGATGGTCGCCATTCCGGGGGAATGGCGCGTGCGCTAAGCTGGTTTCGCCGCGTGGCCCTTCGCGTAGCCTTCGGAGGAGGCGCAGTTACCTCTATTTTGTCACTTGCCGCAGGTTCCGCTGCGAAGAGGTCTGGAAGGGCTACACCCCTCCGAGCTTTCCTGTTCCTGGCGCGGCGGGGAGAATCCGCGCCGCGCCAGGAAGGGAAGATCTTCGGGGGTCTGCGGCCCTCGCAACCCCCGCCAGGGGCAACGTGACAAAGTAGGGTCAGGCAAACGACCATCCAGCGAGACCAGGTCCACGTGCAATGGCCGGAGGCGCCGGGTTATCAGGACAACAGCTATGGCAGAACAGAATCCCCAGGACCTCTACAACGCCTTTTACTACCGAACCGGTTGTGGACCGCCCTACCAGCGTGATGAACACTGGATGGCCTTCTTTGGACGGATCGCCGAGACGATCGTCGAGCGCATCAGTCCACGCAGTGTCCTCGATGCCGGTTGCGCCTTCGGCTTGCTGGTGGAGCAACTGCGGCTCCTGGGGGTTGAGGCTGAGGGTGTGGATATATCCGAATTCGCGATTGCCAGCGCTCCGGAGACGGTCCGGCCACATGTACGGGCAGCTTCGATAACCGAACCCTTCGGACGCCGGTACGACTTAATCGTCTGCATTGAGGTGCTGGAGCACATGCCCCAACGGGACGCCGAGGCTGCCATCGCCAATCTGACCGCGCACAGCGACGACATCCTGTTCGCCTCCTCGCCGCTCGATTTCAAGGAAGCGACCCATGTCAACGTCCATCCGATTGAACACTGGGTCGAACTGTTCGCCACGCATGGGTTCGTGCGCGATGTTGACTTTGATGCCAGCTTCGTTACCCCCTGGGCCATGCGCCTGCGCCGCCGCGCCGATCCGCTGCCCCGCATCGTGCGCGATTACGAGCGGCGGTTCTGGGAAGTATGGAAGGCTTCGACCGACCTGCGCGAACTGGTATTGAACCAGCGCAAACAGATCGAAGCCGCGCACGAAAACTGGCAGAACTGCACCCGCTCGCTGGAAGCGTGCAACCGGTCGTTGAGCGAGACGCAACGCGAATACGCCCAGAGCGTCGCAAAGGGACGGCAAGACGTTGAGGATCTCAAGGCCTACATAGCGCGCCTTGAAGCTGATCTGGCGCAGAAAATCGCGCACATCAACGAACTGAAGACCATCATTGCGCGCCTGGAGTCTGGACGCGTGATGCGAATCCTCCGCGCCCTGGAGGCCCGGCGCGCGCGCTTTTTTCGCTCCGGCACGAGGGACTGACGCCGGACAGCGCCCTGCCCCCGGGGATGGCGCAAACTCTACTACCGAGAACCTGCTAATGACCTCAGCAACTGTCTCCGTCGTGGTTGTCAACCTCAATGGTCGTCACCATCTGGAAAGCTGTTTCCGGTCCCTGCTTGAGCAGGATTATCCGGCGCACCTGGTCGAACTGATCCTGGTTGACAACGGCTCTACCGATGGTTCGGATCAGTTGATGGCGGAACGTTTTCCGTCGGTCAGACTGGTCAGGAACGAACGGAACACAGGCTTCGCGCCAGCGGTGAACCAGGGCGCGCGCGTCGCCAGCGGGCAGTATCTGGCGCTGATCAATAATGACATGCGCCTGGAACGTGGCTGGATCAGCGCCATGGTCGCCACACTGGAGGCGCATCGTGAGCGCGGCGTGGTCTGTGTCGGATCGCGGATCCTGGACTGGGAAGGAAAGCATATTGACTTTATCAGCAGTGGCGCAGGGTTTACCGGTTTTGGCTATCAGATGTACCACAACCTGCCGGTCGAGGCGATCGATCTCGGTGAACACGAGGCGCTTTTCGCCTGCGGCGGCGCCATGCTGGTCGATCGCGCCATCTTTCTCGAAACCGGAGGTTTTGATGAAGACTTCTTTGCCTACTATGAAGACGTAGATTTTGGCTGGCGCCTGTGGTTGATGGGCTATCGCGTCCTGATCACCCCGGCGGCGCTCGTGTATCATCGGCATCATGGCACCTCGAGTCGTATGCGGAAGGCGCAGCTATACAAGCTGTTTGAACGCAATGCCATGATGATGATCATAAAGAACTACGAGGAGGCTCACCTCTATCGTGTCCTCAGCGCGGCGTTCTTGTTACTGTTTCAGCGCATCGTCGGCCATGCAAAGGACGATGTGCCCTGGGAGGGGTTCGATTTTGGCGCCGATGGGCCACGGCGGACGCTCAGCGAGGAGGTGAGCGTCCCCGCGCACGCCTTCAGCCCGATTGCCGCGATGAAGGATCTCTATGAGCACTTTCCCCGCCTCTGGGCGAAACGCCAGCATATTCAGGCTCGCCGGGCGCGGGCCGATGAAGAGATTTTTTCCCTCTTTCGCAACCCGTTTTCGGGTATCCACCATCCTGAAGCATCTCCATTGCTTACTCGTGTGCTCCTCGACAACCTGGGAGTCAGTTCGATGCTGTCACAGCACCGGAAACGTCGGGTACTGGTAGTGAGCGGCGACCCGATTACGGAGAACCTGGCCGGGGTTGGGATCCGCGCCGTGGAACTGGCGCGCGGATTGGGCCAGGTCTGCGAGGTGACCCTGGCCGCCCCGGAGAAGGTCGCGCTGGAACTGCCCGGCGTGCAGAGTGTAGCCTTTGAGCGTGACAATCAACAGTTGATGGCCAATCTGGTCGAGTACGCCGAGACGATCATTGTGCAAGGCTATACCTTGTACCGGTATCCAGTTATTGGCGCCGCAGACAAATACGTGGTGGTGGATCTGTACGATCCATACTACCTTGAGGGACTGGCGCTCTTTTCCCGCAAAGGACCGGAGCGCCATCGCGACGATCTCCGCGCCACGCTTGATACCATCGCCGACCAGTTGCACCGCGGCGACTTCTTTATCTGCGCCAGCGAACGGCAGCGGGATCTCTGGCTCGGCGCGCTCCTGGCGCTCGGACGTCTCGACCTGACGAATTACGTTCAGGATCCCGCCTTCCGCTCATTGATTGATGTGGTACCATTTGGGTGCCCCGAGACGCCCCCGGTGCACACCCGCCGTGTGCTGAAGGGAGTCGTCCCCGGGATCACCGAAGGCGATACCGTAGCCCTGTGGGGAGGTGGCATCTGGGACTGGCTCGACCCGCTGACGGTTATCCGGGCGATGGCGCTGGTGCGCGAACAGCGACCTGATCTGAAACTGTTCTTTCTGGGCAATACGCATCCGAACACTGCGGATGTACCGGAAATGCAGATGTACGGCCAGGCCCTCGCCCTGGCCAGGGAGCTCGATCTTCTGGGACGAACCGTATTCTTTAATGACCGCTGGGTGCCCTACGCCGAACGCGCCAATTATCTCCTGGAAGCGGATGTCGGCGTCAGCGCCCATCTCGATCACCTCGAAACCCGCTTCGCCTTTCGCACCCGCATGCTTGACTACATCTGGGCCGGCCTGCCGATGGTGGTAACGGCGGGCGACACCCTCGCCGACACCGTGATGCATCAAGGACTGGGTCAGGTCGTACCCATCGGCAACCCTGATTGCTTCGCCCGCGCATTGCTGGAGCTTACGAGTCAGCCCCAGGCTCGCCAGCGTTACGCCCCCGCCTTCGCGTCGGCGCGGGCCACCTTCTCGTGGCAGCGGGCGCTCGAACCCCTGGTCGCCTTCTGCGCCAATCCGCGCTACGCTGCGGATCGCGTGACTGCGACGCTGGCAGAAACGCCGCCTCCTTCCGCGTCACGGGTCGATCGCGAGGCCGAACTCGAAGCAATGATCGCGGAAAAGAACGCCCACATCGCCCGGCTGGAGGACCTGATACGACGCCTGGAGTCGGGGCGGATCATGCGTTTGCTCGGACTGGTCGAGCGATTGCGCCGCCGACGCCGCCCGGCCCTGTGACCTGGAGGCGTACATCCGGCTGTACCTCCCGTTGCGTAAAGGATGCTATGACGCGCTTTGATGTCGTGAAACAGCGTGTGCGCTCGGCAATTCGGGCCCTCGCTGGCGTCGAGGAGGTTGCTCTGCCCGTAACGGCCCCGCCGCCCGGTCCCCCGGCAGCGGTCTATCAACCGTCCGGGCATATCCTGGATTACTATGTGACGGAGGCGCCGAGTCCCCAGACCGCCCTCGATCTCTTCAAGGGCGAATGGACCTCTCGGCTCCCTGCTCCACTCGACCAGGCCCGGGCGGGCTCGATCGGCCTCTTCGACGATCCACGCATCACATGGGCCGTTGAGCAACTCGGCGGTGTTCAACACTGCTCGGTGCTCGAACTCGGGCCGCTTGAAGGGGGCCACTCGTATATGCTCGAACGCGCTGGCGCGGCGGAAGTGGTGGCAATTGAAGCCAACGCGCGCGCCTTTCTGAAATGTCTGATCGTCAAAGAGTTGCTTGGACTCCAGCGCGTCCATTTCCTCTGTGGTGATTTTGTGGCATACCTGCGCTCCGCGCCGCGTCGTTTTGACATTATCGTGGCCAGCGGCGTGCTCTACCATATGCGCAATCCGGCTGAACTGATTGCCCTCATGGCCCGGGCCAGCGATCGGATCTTTGTATGGACCCACTACTACGACGCGGCGATTATCCGCTCCTCGCCCATCCTGGCGCCCAAGTTCCCCTCCAGTTTCACCGCCGAATACGCCGGTTTCACCCACACCCTCTACCGCCAGGAATACCAGTCAGCACTCGATGAGTTGAAGTTCTGCGGCGGTAGCGCCGAATACAGCGCCTGGATGAGCCGCGAGGAGTTGCTCGCCTGCGTGCGCCATTTCGGCTTCGGCGATCTCCGGATTGCCTTCGACGCCCCTGATCACCCCAACGGCCCGAGCCTTGCCTTCGTCGCTACACGTGGGCCATGATGAAAGTCGAGGAGTACCATGCACCAATCCCGTCCCCTCTCTCGCCTCACTCGCCCCGCCCTGCTGTTCTGGGCGATCCTCCTCCTGGTGGGCCAGGCCGTGCCCCTCGGCGGGCGCACGGCCGCGCAGGGCTCGGCAAGCATCGGCTTTGCGGCCCCTGACGCTTTGACCGTATCCGTGGATGCCGGTGATGACTTCGCAACCACGGTTCTCGGCGATCCCTGGGACATGGATCGCGCTCGCGATATTCAGTATGAAATCGGGTTTGCCGGTATAGGCGCTGCGAATGGGATATGGTCGGGAACCTATAGCGGTGTGGATCACGCTTCGGGCGCCCAGACCAGCGGCTACCTCTTTCCGCTTTTCCAGGGCTTTAGCACTCCCATTCAGGGACTGTTGAGCCAGGAACTGCCCCTGAACAAAGTCGGCGCTCAGGACCGCTATGCCATTGATGCCTCACGGTACACCCGACTGACGTACCGCATGTCCGTTACGCCGCGTTCCGCGCAGGGGCCGTTTGCGGTTATGTGGACCAACGCCAGACCAGTGACATGGCCCGACGGCAGCCAGCGCTTCGCGGACCTGGATGCCTGTCAGGGGACCACGGCGTTCTTCCCCTGGAATGGCTGGCGGGTGTACGATTTTGATATGACGCGGCCCAATGGGGCGCCCAACGCGCGGGCGGGCGCCTGGCAGGGTCTGGTCCGTGGCCTGCGCATCGATCCGCTTGTCATCCCCCAGGCCGGGGTTCAGGTCAGTGTCGACTGGATCCGCCTGAGCGACCCCGCCTCGGCCCCGACGATCGCCATTCCCTGGAGCGCCGCCGGCGCGGCGGCAAACGACCGGGTTGACATCTACATAGCGGACAATCCCCAGGGACGCGATGCCGCGCCCCTGGCCCACGGCCTCCCTGTCAGCGCCGGTCGCTATGAACTGGCAACCAGCATCTTGCCGCCTGGCCAGCATTACTTCCAGTTGCGACTGAAGGACGGCGCCAGCCAGAATGGCTGCACCGTCACACGGGCCGTTAGTAACTGGGTGGGCCCGCTTACCATCACGCCCGCGCCGATCCTCACCTTCGCCCGGCCGAGCATGTTGAGCGGCCCCGATTATGCCCTCTCCGAGCTTGGGCGCGCCTGGGACATGCAGTCGGGCGATGATATTGCCGCCGTCAACCCGCCGGGTTGGCCCCCGACCATCGCTGATGTGCGCTTCAACGATGGGATCCTGACCGCGCGCGCCGTGTACCATCCCACGGTAAACGGGCAACCCTTGAACGACTCCGACGCGCAACTCTGGCTGCGGGTCAATCCTCAACGGCCAATTGACACCACCTACTATCGCTACTTCTCAGTACGCTTTAAAGTTGATTTTCCTCCATCGCGAGACATCAACTGGGCCATTAAGAATGGCTGGGGTATGCGTATCTTCTGGTGGGATCGCGGGCTCACCAGCGATGGGTCTGAAACCAAGTACGGAACCTACTACGAAGGGTGGAACATCTACTCGGTTGATCTGGCGCGGTCCTTCCCGCCACTCCCCCTGAGCGACCCGCGTCAGGCCGACAATATCCTGACCCCGCGCGAGGAAAGCACGTTCCCCAACCAGGCCGGCTGGACCCAGATCCGCCAGGCCCGCGCCCTGCGTTTCGATCCGCTGGAGACAACCCCGGCGGCGGTGGGCACGGGGGCGGATGTGTTTCAGATCGACTGGATCCGGCTCACCGCCAACGATGAGGTGAGGCGTGGGCAGCCATTCACTGTCGAAGCGGGCGTGAACGTGCCCCCTTCAACCCTGCGGTCCGTTACGTTTTTCTATACGAACAATCGCCAGGACCCCTTCCAGAGTCCTGCCCGGCCCGTCGCCGCCGAACCGCCGGCAGCCACTGGCCCTACCAACGCCTTTCGTGTGCATCTGCCCCTCATGGGGAACAGGACACTGGCCAGAAACCCGGTCCCGATTGTCGGCAACCCGTTGACGTTTCAATGGGACACCTCGACCGTGGCGCCGGGTACGTACTACGTGTGTGCCAGGGTCGAAAGCGCGTCCCGCGCCTACAGTTACTGTAGCGAGACACCGGTGGTCGTGCGGCCGTAGCGCAATGCCAGCGCGGCGCGTCTGACGCGGTCAACGTCGCCAGTGTTCCCGGAGGTCCGCCCCCTTCCGGATCCTCCCGCCGCGGGTAGACGCTCTGGCACTTCGTCGGAGCCTCCGTGCCGGGCCGGCCCTGGCGTGGTAAGGCCGAAGCATTGGCGCAGCCAATGCCTCGGCCTTACGCGCGCGCCGTCAGATTGGCTCAGACGCAGCGCCAGCGAAGCCAGAACCCGCCGCGGGCGCAACGAGCGGAGCGCGCTGCCCTCCGTCCATCTCCCGGACGGACACTGTGGAAGGCTGCGCAACCGGACTATCCCCCGGGCCCTAATCCAACAAGGTTCACCTCGGCGCGCCAGCCTGAAGCCGTGCCAGGTGATAACAGAGCAGGGCCTGGCGCACCTGGGTCTCGAGTACGGCCTGCTGGGCATGGCGATCAATCTGCTCCTGCAGTTGCGCCAGGCTGCGCTGCGCCGCGAGATTGAAGCGAGTCTGCTGGTGCATAAGGGGAAGCACGTACCAGCGGGTTGCAATGCCGTTCCAGGCGCGACGGAAGGCCGCGACCAGAGGCACCCGCGAGTGAAAGCGATGCTCGCGCAGGACCGCCTCTGTCTCCGCCTCGGCAATCAGGCCGGCAAGGGCGGCGCTCGTCGGAACACCCAGGAGGTCGCGGGCCGCTGCCGGCCACTCGGTGGGCCGGTCTTGCAGCGTGGCCGTGACCGTCGCCAGGATGCGCCCGTAGCGCAGAATGGTCGCGCGCATATCGGCGTCAGGCACGGCCAGCCCGTGGGGTAACGACTGGCGATAGACCAGACTGGCCACGGCCCGATCGAGCGCGGAGGCCTGGCGCAAGCGGTAGGACTCGGCGGGCGCGAAGCCGTTCCAGAGCGTCTGCCAGTCCATATGCTTGCAGGCGAAGCGCAGGCGGTTCAGATGGTGGTAGTAGTAGAACGCCCCGCTAAACGATCCGGTGGATGACGCCTCGCCGTGACGCAGAACCGATCGGGGCGTGTACCAGCACTCCGCTCCAAGCTCTCGCGCGCGCCAGCAGAGATCAACGTCCTCAAAATAGCCGGGAAAGAAGCCCGGGTCCAGGCCATCCAGGCGTTCCCACAGCGCGCGTCGCAGCGCCAGCGACGCGCCGGTGACAAACTCAACCACCTCTGCGCTCTCGTACCGTCCGGTGTCGCGCTCGCCCGCTCCGCGATGATGCGCCAGAACATCCGGCCAGCGCAACGCGCCGCCGGCATGGCGGAGTCGCTGTCCATCCAGATCAACGATCTTGCTGCCGGCAATGCCGCAACTCGGCCTGGCCAGCATCTCCACCAGGGCCGCCAACCAGTGGGGGTCAACCACGGTGTCGGGATTCAAGAGTGCCAGGATCTCGCCACTGCTGGCAGCTACGCCGCATCGCACCCCGCCACTGAAGCCGAGGTTGGTTTCCTGCGGCAGCAGAAGCGCCTCGGGCAGCAATTGCCGGACCAGGGCAACACTGTCGTCCTGGGAGGCATTATCCACAACCACGATTTGCGGGGGCGGATCGTAGCACAGGGCGCGCAGGGCCGCACAACACGCGGTCAGATACGGAGCACTGTTGTGGGTAACGAGAATGATCGAGACGTTGGGGTTCACGCTGGCCCCTGACAGTTGAGCAGCGCCCGAAGCATCGAGAAGCTCCTGCACCGGGCGATGGCGCTCCTCGGGCTTCTCGACTATGGGCAGGCGCCACCTCCAGGCGGCAACGTAACGGCAATGCGGTCAAAAAGGGTGTGACCGGCCCGGTCCGGGGACCGGGCCGGTCACACCACCGGCGATCACTGATCGTCGTCAGCCGGCATCTCGCCGTCGGGGCCGAAGGGCTCGTCTTCGTCAGATGGCTCTTCCTCGCCGAAATCGCCCTCGCCGCCGTCTGGTGATCCCTCACCAATCAATTCGAGCAGGCGCGCGCGCACCTTCTCCTCGGCGTCGCTGGCGGAGGACGCCTCGGTCTCGCGGATGCCGAGCAAGGCCTCGGCCCGCTGCACCTCGGCAGACGGCGGCTCAGCGGGTGGCGCCGAGGCGCCCGCTTCCATCATGCGCGCCATCTCCCCCACCAGGTCATCGCGCCGGCTGCCATCCAGCAGCCGCTTCTCGATCCCCGAGCCAGCGGGGATGAGCTTGCCAATGACCACGTTCTCCTTCAGGCCACGCAGATAGTCCACCTTGCCGTGGATGGCGGCATCGGTGAGCACGCGAGTGGTCTCCTGGAACGAGGCCGCCGAGAGGAAGCTGTCGGTGTTCAGCGAGGCCTTGGTAATACCGAGCAGCACGGTGGCCGCCGTCGCCGGCTCGCCGCCCTGGCTGACGATGTCGTTGTTCAGGCGCCGGAACTCCGCGGCCTCGATCAGCTCGCCCGGCAACAGGCCGGTGTCACCCGGCTCTTCGATCCGCACCCGGCGCAACATCTGGCGAACGATCACCTCAATGTGCTTGTCGTTGATGTTCACGCCCTGGCTGCGGTAGACCTTCTGGGCCTCGTTGACCAGGTAACGCTGGACGGCTTCTTTGCCCTGCAGATCGAGCAACTCCTGCGGGTTGGCGCTGCCGTCGGTCAGTTGCTGGCCGGCCACAACGCGCTCGCCGTTTTCCACCCGCAGGCGCGCGGTGTGGGGCACCACCAGCTCGCGTTCTTCGCGGTCCTCCTGGCTGATCACGATCCGGTTGTCGTAAACATAGGCGCGTCCGGCCAGGCGGGCCACGATCTGCGGATCGCTGTGACCGGCACGGTTGCTCTCGGCGATTACCTGGCCCTCGACCACCTCACTCTCGTTCTCCACCGTCACGACGTAGCCTTCTGGCACGACATACTCGTCGGTGTAGACCTCGGTCGCCACCACGCGCAGGGTGCGCACACCCTCTTCGTCTTTCGAGATATGCACCCCGCCGTCCATCTCGGCCAGCAGGGCCTTGCCCTTGGGCACGCGGGCCTCGAAGATCTCCTGCACGCGGGGCAAACCCTGGGTGATGTCATCGGCGGAGGCCACACCGCCAGTATGGAAGGTGCGCAGGGTCAACTGCGTGCCCGGCTCGCCGATGGACTGGGCAGCGATGATACCCACCGCCTCGCCGATGTCCACCAGTTTGCCCGTCGCCAGATTGCGCCCGTAGCACAGCCGGCAGATCCCGTGCTCGGCCTGGCAGTTGAGGGGCGACCGCACATAGACCGAGGTGACCCCCTTTGCAATGAGCAGCGCGGCCAGTTCCTCATCGATCTCCTGGTTGCGTTCGGCCAGCACCTCGCCCGTCTCCGCATCAACGACCGGCGCGGCCAGCACGCGCCCGATCATCCGCACCTGCAGGCGCTCCATCAACTCGTCATCATCGGCGGCGTGGAGCCAGGTGCCGTCTTCGGTGCTACAATCCTCGATCGTTACGATCACGTCCTGGGCCACGTCCACCAGTCGCCGGGTGAGGTAACCGGCGTCGGCGGTGCGCAGGGCGGTGTCGGCCAGACCCTTGCGTCCACCGTGGGTCGAAACGAAGTAGTCGAGCACCGAGAGACCCTCGCGGAAGTTGGCCTTGATCGGCAACTCGATGATCCGACCGGTCGGATCGGACATCAGGCCGCGCATGCCGGCCATCTGGGAGATCTGGTTGATGTTACCGCGGGCCCCGGAGGTGGACATCATGGCCACCGGCCCGAAGGGGTTCAGGTTCTCCTTAACGGCGTTGATCGTCTGCCTGGTGGCCTCCTGCCAGATGCGCACCACCTCCTGGTAGCGCTCCTCTTCGGTGATCAGACCGCGGCGGAACTGCTTCTCCACGTCAAGGACCGCGGCCTCGGCTTCACGCACGATGTCGTACTTCTTCTCGGGCACCTCGATATCATCGATCCCGATGGTCATCCCCCCAAGGGTAGCGTACTTGAAGCCCAGGGCCTTGATCATATCGGCCTGCTGCGCCGTCTTCTCCGAGCCGTAAATGCGCGCCAGCTCGTCGCGGGACTTGTTGCCATGGACGGCGCGCACCTCATCGAGATCGGCTTCGCTGAGGTTCTTCAGGCTGGTGTAGTACTGGTAGCAGTCGGCGATGATCTCCTTCAGCCCCTTCTTGTCAATCAAGCGGTTGCGGAAACGCAGGGGCGGCAACAACTGGTTGTTGAGCAACACGCGCCCGATCGTCGTTTCGAGGAGCATGCGCGGCGTCCCGTCTTCGGCAGAGGGCAGCGCGCGCATCTGCCCGGCACGGTCGTTCTTGCCCGACAGTTCACCCTCCATGCGGATCCAGATCGGCGCCTGGATGTCCACCAGGCCCTTATCGTAGGCCAGCATGGCCTCGTCAATGGAGGCGAACTTCTTGCCGCTCCCCCTGGCCCCATCGCGCACCATGGTGAGGTAGTAGCATCCCAGCACGATGTCCTGCGACGGAGTGATGATCGGGTCGCCGTGGGCCGGGCTGAGCAAATTGTACTTGCTCAGCATGCGCGTGCGCGCCTCCTCCTGGGCCTTACGCGAGAGGGGCACATGCACGGCCATCTGGTCGCCGTCGAAGTCGGCATTAAAGGCGGCGCAGACGAGCGGGTGCAACTGGATGGCCGACCCCTCGATCAGTTTCGCCTCAAAGGCCTGGATCGACAGCCGGTGCAGCGAGGGAGCCCGGTTGAGCAGCACCAGGTAGTCCTGGATCACCTCCTCCAGCACGTCCCACACTTCCGGGCGCACACGCTCGACGATACGCTTGGCGCTCTTAATGTTATGGGCGAAGCCCTTTTCAACCAGACGGCGCATCACGAAGGGCTTGAACAGCTCCAGGGCCATCTTCTTGGGCAGGCCGCACTGGTGCAGCGCCAGGTTGGGACCGACCACAATCACCGAGCGGCCCGAGTAGTCAACGCGCTTGCCCAGCAGGTTCTGGCGGAAGCGGCCCTGCTTGCCCTTGAGCATATCGCTGAGGCTCTTGAGGCGATGCTTGCCCTTGCCCGACACGGCGCGCCCGCGGCGGCCATTGTCAATCAGCGCGTCCACGGCCTCCTGGAGCATGCGCTTCTCGTTGCGCACGATGATCTCGGGCGCGTTCAGCTCCATCAGGCGCTTGAGGCGATTGTTGCGGTTGATCACCCGACGGTACAGATCGTTGAGGTCGCTGGTAGCGAAGCGCCCACCGTCGAGTTGCACCATGGGCCGCAGATCCGGCGGGATCACCGGCAGCACGGTGAGGATCATCCACTCGGGGCGGTTGCCGCTCTTGCGGAAGGCCTCGACCACCCGCAGGCGCTTGGTGGCCTTCTTACGGCGCTGGCCCTGCGTGGTCTGAATCTCCATCTGCAAATCCTCGGCAAGCTGGTCAAGGTTGATCGTGCGCTCGATCAACTCGCGCACCGCGCCAGCGCCCATATCGGCCCGGAAGACACCGGGAGCGATGTCGCGAAGCTGGCGGTACTCCATCTCGGTGAGGATGCGGCAGACCTTGAGGCCATCAAGCTGATCGAGCTTCTCCTTCTCCTCGCGCACCAGCTGGTCCAGCTCGCGCTGCAGGCGCTCGTGGAGCTTCTCCTGTTCCTGGGTGGCCTCGTACTCCTTGCGCTCGCGCTCGGCGTCGGTATACAACTCGGCATCGGCCAGTTCGCGCTGGCGGCGGGACTCCAGCGCGTCAAGCTCCTGATCGACCAGTTCATCGAGCTGATCGAGCACCCGGTCAGTGATGAGCTCCCCTTCCTCGACGATTACCGTACTGCGGAAGGTCACGTCCTCATCAGCCGGCTCGCCGCTCAGCTCCTCGAGACGCTCGCGCAGCTTCTCGGCCTCCGCGACAATCTCCTCACGCAGCCGCTTATAATCCTCCTCGATCCGCCGCTGGGTCGAAACCTGGGCGCTCTCCATACCGCCGAGATCCTGCGTGAGCAGCGTGGAGAGTTCGATGCGCTTCTCCTCGGCCTGGCGCTGCAACTTCTCGCGCTTCTCGGCATATTCGGCCTGAATCTGCTCACGGGTGAACTGACGCATATCCTCCTTCACCTCGACGATCACATACGAGGCGAAGTAGAGCACCCGCTCCAGGTTACGCGGCGAAATATCGAGCAGCAGGCCCAGGCGACTCGGCGTGCCCTTCACGAACCAGATGTGGCTCACCGGCGAGGCCAGGTTGATATGGCCCATCCGATCGCGGCGCACCTTGGCGCGGGTGACCTCGACGCCGCACTTATCGCAGACCACCCCTTTGTAGCGGACGCGCTTATACTTGCCGCAGTAGCACTCCCAGTCTTTCGTTGGGCCAAATATCCGTTCACAGAACAAGCCGTCACGCTCAGGTTTGAGCGTGCGGTAGTTAATGGTTTCAGGTTTGGTTACTTCGCCATGCGACCAACCCCTGATGTCCTCGGGCGAGGCCAGGCTGATGCGAATCGCATTGAAATCGTTGATCTCGAGCATTGGGCTCACTCCTCTGGCGGCGGATACGCCGCAAAGCGCGCGCAGCGCCTCGGTGATAGTGCCACGGAGCTTTCCTGGGACGGCGCAAGCCTCCCGGACCCTCCCACGTTCACGTCAGGAGAGGGTTTGGAAGGGCATAACCCTTCCAAACCCTCCTGTAGGCGGCAGAGGTGTGGGGCAACCCGGGTCCCCCATCATCAGAACTCGCCGCGCTCCATCCCCGACAGGTTAATACCGTCGAGGGCGGCCATATCGCCGTCAATATCGTCGGTGAGTTCCACCGGTTTCTCGTCCTCGCTCAACACCTCGACGCTCAACCCGAGGGACTGCAGTTCCTTAATCAGCACCTTGAAGCTTTCGGGCACGCCGGCCTCCTGGATCGGCTCACCCTTAACGATGGCCTCATAGGTCTTCACGCGGCCCACCACATCGTCGGACTTAACCTGTCTCTTATACACATCT
>JAOACN010000487.1 GCA_026417815.1 Chloroflexaceae bacterium
CCCGGTGTACCAGGTCCACCCGCCACGCCCGCGGTGCTGCTCGGCGGCGTACACATCAGCCGCGACGACATACGGTTCGACCTTGTAGGTCTCGGGCTGGGTGTTGGCGTGGCGCACCGGGTTGATCATTTCGAGCAGCGCGTAGGCATCCGCCCGCGCGCCGAGCAGCCCGCAGGCCCAGATCAGCCAGATCGCCGCGTGGGTGTACTGCCCGCCATTCTCACGCACGCCCGGCACGTAGCCTTTGATGTAGCCCGGGTTCTGCTCGCTACGGTCGAACGGCGGCGTCAGGAGCCGGATCAGCGCCGCCTCGCGGTCCACCAGGTGGATCATTGCCGACTCGATGGCCTGGCGCGCCCGCGCGGGGTCACCGCCGGCGATCACCGCCCAGGCCTGCGGCAGCAGGTCGATCCGGCATTCCTCGTTGCGCGCCGAACCCAGGGGCGTGCCGTCGTCATAGAAGGCCCGCAGGTACCAGTCTCCGTCCCAGGCGCTGGCTTCGACGGCCGCCAGTTGCTCTTCCGCCGCCGCGGTGTAGCGGGCGGCGCGCTCAGCGTCGCCCCGCGCCGTGGCCAGTTCGGCCATGGCCCGCAGCACCACCGTCAGGAACCAGCCCACCCAGACGCTCTCGCCCCGGCCACCCGCGCCAACCAGGTTCATCCCGTCGTTCCAGTCGCCCGCGCCCATCAACGGCAGGCCATGCGCGCCCCGGCGTCGCAGGGCCAGATCCACCGCCCGCGCGCAGTGCTCGTAGAGACTGGCCCGCTCCTCGGAGACGCCGGGGTGGTCGTAGTACTCCGCTTCGTCCTCGGCCAGGGGCCGGCCTTCGAGGAAGGGCGCCTCTTCGTCGAGCACGGCGTCGTCGCCGGTAAACCGGACGTAGTGGGCGGCAGCGAAGGGCAGCCAGAGGTAGTCGTCGGAGAAGCGCGTGCGGATGCCGCGCCCGGTCGGCGGGTGCCACCAGTGCTGCACATCGCCCTCTACGAACTGCCGCGCGGCCGCCCGCAGGAGGTGCTCGCGAACCAGGGCCGGCTCGGTGTGCAGCAGCGCCAGCACATCTTGCAGTTGGTCGCGGAAGCCGTAGGCCCCGCCCGACTGGTAGAAGGCCGAGCGCGCCCAGATCCGGCAACTCAGCGTCTGGTAGAGCAGCCAGCCGTTCAGCAGCGCGTCGAGTTCCGCGCTCGGGGTGCGCACGCGAACCTGGCCCAACCGGGCGTTCCAGATGGCGGCGCTCTGTTCGAGGGCGGCGTCAACCGCCGCGGGGTCGCGGTACCGCTCGATCAGCGCCCGCGCCTCGCCCTCGTCGGCGCCCTGCCCCAGCAGCAGCACGAGCGCGCGCCGTTCCCCGGGGGCCAGCCGCAGTACGCAGCGTAGCGCGCCGCACGGGTCCAGCCCCGCCCCGGCGCGGCCCGCCAGGGGGCCGCCGCGCAGCAGCGCCGCCGGGCCGGTCAGGTCGCCGTTGCGCCCGATAAAGGCCCTGCGGTCGCCACTGAGAGAGACCGGCTCACTGGCGGCGATGAAGGCGACCCGTTCGCCGAACTCGTGGTTGTAGGGGTTGTGCGCCAGCAGCGCCCCACGCTCCTCGTCCGCCACGGTCACGATAAAGGGCGCCATCTGCTCGCGGAACACGCCGAGTACCCACTCGACATAAAATGTCACGCTGAGTTCCCGTTCGCCGTCACTCTCGTTCGTCAGCTCCAGCCGGTAGAACTTCACCGGGTCCTCGGGCGCCACGCCCACCGTCAGCCTGCTGGCAATCCCGTGGCGGCGGTGCTCGAAGACGCTGTATCCGAAGCCGTGGCGCACGCGCCAGTGGCCCGCGCCCAGCGGCCAGGGGGTGGGCGACCAGACCGCGCCGTCGCCCTCGTCGCGCAGGTAGAGGGCCTCGCCCCCGTGGTCGCCAACGGGGTCGTTCGACCAGGGCGTCAGGCGGTTCTCGCGGCTGTTCTCGGCCCAGGTATAGCCCGCGCCGCGTTCGGAGACGATGCAGCCGAAGCGCGGGTTGGCAATCACGTTGATCCAGGGCGCGGGCGTGTACTGGCCAGGCGCCAGTTCAATCACGTATTCGGCGCCGTCGCGGGCGAAGCCGCCATAGGGGCCGCGCAGCGCAAGCGGTTCGCCGGGGGGCAGGGCCGGCCCCGCGGGAGGGACGGCGAGGATCTGGGGCAGGGGCGCCGTGTCCGGCTCACGGCGTCGCAGGTGCTGGGCCAGGCTGCCGCGCCGGCCCGCCAGCACCACCCGCGCGGCGCTCTCCAGCAGCACGCGGTCCTCTTCGGGCATCAGCTCGGCCCGCAGGGCGAAGACGCCGCCGCGCTGGTTGAGCCAGCCCCCGGCCCGCCCGCTGCGGATCAGCGCCAGCAACTGCTCGTGCAACTCCTGCAAATAGCCGCCGGTTTCCTCGTTGAGGATGACCAGTTCGACCCGTAGCCCCTTCAGCCGCCAGTACTCGTGGGCCTGCAACAGTTCCTGCACCAGCCCCAACTCGCCCGGCGCGGAGATGCGCGCCAGCACAATCGGGTCATCGCCGGAGATGCCGTAGGCCCACAGGCCAGGCTGGCCCTTGCGGTTGCGCTCGATCACCTCGGGCGCGGCGCGCCGCAGCGGGTCGGGGAAGATGGCGAAGGCCGCCAGGCGCTGGTAGCGGTGGGCCGCGTCGCCGTCAAGGTTCAGGCTTTGCAGCTCGACCTGGGCCTGGGTCCAGGCCAGGTCGAAGGCCCGCGCCCCCACCAGGGGGTCGCGGTACTTGTCGGCCAGGCGCAGGGCCTCTTCACGGGTGGCGCCCACGGCGGTGGTGAAGAAGAGTTGCACCGAGGCCCCCGGGGCGATGCGCACGCGCCGCCGCAGGCTGAAGATCGGGTCGAGCACCGCGCCTACCCGGCCGCTCAAGGGCCGATCCAGGGCCGCCGGGTGGGCCGGGCCGTGACCCCGCCCCAGGAAGGTTGCCCGGTCGGTTTCATACTCCACCTCGCCCACCGCGCCCGAGCGCGCCGCCACCACGTGCACCGCGTAAGGGCGCTCGCCGTCCGCCGCGCGAGGACGCCGCGAGGCCAGGAGCGCCCCTCGCTCGGCCACGAACTCGGTCTCGACGAACAGATTGGCGAAGGCCGGGTGAGCCATTTCGGCCATGGGCGGCGCCAGCACCAGCTCGGCGTAGCTGGTGACCTCCAGTTCCCGCGGCACGGCGCCCAGGTTGGTCAGGGTGATCCGCCGCACCTCCGCCGGGTCCTCCGGTGAGACTGTCACCTCCATGCGCGTTTCGATGCCGCCGATCTGCTGCAGGAACTCGGCTTTCTCCAGGCTGAAACGGACGCGGTAGTGTTGCCCCTCGCGGCGCAGGGGCTGGTAGGCCGCCGACCACGCCAGGCCGCTGCGGGCGTCGCGGAGGTAGATGAAGCTGCCCCAGCAGTCGCGGGTACCGTCGGGACGCCAGCGGGTAACCGCGAGGCCCTTGTAGAAGCTGGCGCCGCCGCCGGCGTTGGTAAGCGCCACGCTGTAGATCGGGCCGCCCAGCAGGTGGGTGTATGGCGTCGCCGTGCCCGGGCTGGCGAACTGGCGCGAAGTGGGGACCACGGGCAGGACCACCGCCGGGGCCTCGGCCACGTCTTCGGGCAACTGGATCGGCGCGCTCTGGGGGATCTTCTCGTGCAACAGGGGCTCGGTGGCGCGGATCATCGGCTCCTGGTGGAAGCGGCGCTGCATGATCCTGTCGTGGAGCGCGTTGTCGAGGGCCACCAGGCTCATCCCCTGATGATGGACCATAAAGGAGCGCACGATGGCGTGCTGCTTACCCGGCGGAAGCCGCTCGGGGGTGAAGTCCACCGCTTCGTAGAGGCCATAGGCGCCCCACATCCCCAGGTCAATCAGGCGCCGCAGGTTCTCCACCGCCGCGTGGGGTTGTACGCTCAACGCCAGCACCGTGGCGTAGGGCGCCACCACCAGGTCGTTCGCCAGGCCGCTCTTCAGCCCCAGGCCCGGCACACCGAAGGCGCGGTACTGGTAGTTCATCGCCAGATCGCGGCTATTGAAGGCCGACTCCGAGATGCCCCAGGGCACGCCCTTGCGCGCCCCGTAGGCGATCTGCGCCGCGACCGCGCCGCGCACCGTGGCGTCGAGCAGCGTTTCGGGGAAGGTGGCCATCACCAGTTGCGGCATCAGGTACTCGAACATGGTGCCGCTCCAGGCCATCAGGGTCGCCGGCCCGGCGGCGGGAGTGAAGGTGCGCCCGAGGTGGAACCAGTGCTCCTTGGGCACGTCGCCCCTGGCGATGGCCACGAAGCTCGCCAGCCGCGACTCCGAGGCCAGCAGGTCGTAGAAGGAGTTGTCGCGGCGCCCCTCGCTCACGTTGTAGCCGATGACGAAGATGCGCCGGGTCTCGTCGTAGAGGAAGCGGAAGTCCATCCCCAGGGCCAGTTCGCGGGCCTGGACGATGATCGCCGCCTGGCGCTCCAGCAGGCGCGCCGCGGCCCCGTTGCGCGCCGCCAGCTCCCCCAGGGTTGGCACGGGTCCGTCGGACTCGATCTCCGCGCCCGCCAGGGTTTCCAGATCCTCCAGGTGGGCGCGGGCCTGGCGCCGCGCGGCCCCTAGCCAGTCAGCGGCGGCGCCGCTCAGGTGCAGTTCTTCGGTGCGCTCGAGCGCCTGGCGCAGACGCTCGCGGTAGCCGCGCAGGCTTTCGGGAGGGGTGTCGAGCAGGCGTTCCACCTCTGCCAGCCGTTCACGCAGCGGATCGTCCTCCCCCAGGCGATCGCGCGCGAGCATCAGCGCGTCTTGCAGCCCGGCCAGGGCCGCCGGGCCGATGATCGGCGCCTGCTCCAGCCCCAGGTAGCCCTGGGCCAGGGCGATAAGGTGGCCGGCCAGGTTGCCACTGTCCACCGTGGAGACGTACAGCGGCGGGAGCGGGCGCAGGGTGCGGGTGTCGTACCAGTTGAGCAGGTGTCCCCGGTAGCGTTCGAGGCGCTCCAGGGTAGCAAAGACGCGCTCGCTCCGGGCGGTCAGTTCGCTCAGCGAGATGTACCCGAAATCGTGGGCCGCCAGGTCGGCCAGGAGTTGCAAACCGATGTTGGTCGGCGAGGTGCGCGGCGCCACCAGGGGCGCGGGCGTTTCCTGGAAGTTGTCGGGCGCCAGGTAATGACCCTCTTCGTCCACGAAACGCTCGAAGTAGGCCCAGGTGGCGCGGGCCAGGCGGCGCAGCAGCGCGATGTCATCGGCGGTAAACGGTTGGGGATGGGGCGCCAGGTAGGGTCGGTCGAGCCAGCCCACCAGGGCCGGCGAGCCGATCCACGCCGCCAGCACCGGCGCGGCGGCGGGCAGGGCCTCCAGCGCCTGCCGGGGCCGGGTCAGGCCCAGGAGCCCCAGCACCGCCAGGGCCGGGGCCGTGCGCCGCAGCGCCCGATCCCACGAGCGCCGCAGGCGCAACTGGGCCTGGGCCGCGGTCTCCCACTCCAGCAGCCGCCGCCGGGTAATCAGCATACGCGCCAGCGTGCGCGTGATCGCGTCAACATTGAGCGCCGCCTGGTCGGGGAGCAGGGCGATGTTGATCAGCAGCCGCAGCCCCTCATCGCGCAGGGCCGCCAGTTTGGCCTGCCGTCGCTGGGCCGAGCGCCAGCCGAGCAGCCAGAAGCGCGCGTCGGCCAGTTCAAACAGCAGCGGCACACTCAACGGCGCGACGGCGGCCAGCGTCCAGACCCAGGCGCGCCCCGGCAGAAACAGCCAGCCGAGGCCCAGCAGCGTCACCGAGGCCGGCGCGACCAGGCTGCGCCGCAGGTTGTCGAAGATCTTGTAGCGCGCCAGCGGCGGCAGCACGTTCGGCGCCCACGCCCCGCTGCCCGTCGGCGTCCAGGGCAGCAACCAGGCGGCGATCTGCCAGTCGCCGCGCACCCAGCGGTGCTGCCGGGCCGCGTAGGCCGCGTAGGTGGTCGGGTAGCTGTCAATCAACTCCACGTCAGAGAGCAGCGCCACGCGGGCGTAGTTGCCCTCGATCAGGTCGTGGCTGAGGAGGGTGTTCTCCGGGAAGCGGTCGTGGAGCGTTTCGCGCAGCACCGCCGGGTCGTAGATGCCCTTGCCGACGAAGCTCCCCTCGCCGAACAGGTCCATGTAGGTGTCGGACACAGCGGTGGTGTAGGGATCAATGCCCACGTTGCCGGCGAAGATCCGCGCGAAGCGGCTGGCCAGCGCGCTCGGCAGGTCAATGCCCACCCGCGGCTGCAGGATTCCGTAGCCCTGTCTCTTATACACATCT
>JAOACN010000502.1 GCA_026417815.1 Chloroflexaceae bacterium
AGATGTGTATAAGAGACAGGCCATTGTGCAACCGTGTATTACAATACAATGGCAAAACCCGGTTTCCCTGTAAGCGTTGGAGGCCAGCGTTCCACTGCCAGTTGAAGTGGTGCGGGGTAATTTGCTCGTCCCGATCCCTCGCCTGCGGGCGAACGCCAACCATAGGTTGACGTAACGTAAGGTCCATTGACCATGCCAGCAATACTCTTTCCAGACGGCTTCATCTGGGGCGCCGCTACCTCGGCCTACCAGATTGAAGGCGCCGTGAACGAGGACGGGCGCGGTCCCAGTATCTGGGACCGTTTCAGCCACACCCCCGGCGCAACGCGCGACGGGCATACCGGCGATGTCGCCTGCGACCATTACCACCGCTACCCGGAGGACGTGGCGCTGATGGGCGATCTCGGTCTGAAGGCCTATCGCTTCAGCGTCGCCTGGCCGCGCATTCTCCCCAACGGGCGCGGCGCGGTAAACCAGGCCGGTCTTGACTTCTACCGTCGCCTGGTTGATTGCCTCCTGGCGCGCGGCATCACACCGTATGCCACCCTCTATCACTGGGATCTGCCGCTGGCGCTGGAGGAGGCCGGGGGCTGGCCGTCGCGGGATACGGCCCATGCCTTTGCCGAGTATGCCGGTATTGTCGCCGCGGCCCTCGGCGATACCATCCGCCACTGGATCACGATCAATGAGCCGTGGTGCGTAAGCATGCTCGGCTACCAGCGGGGCGAGCATGCCCCTGGCCGGCGGGATATGCCCGCGGCCCTCGCTGCCGCCCATCACACCCTCCTTGCCCACGGTCTGGGTGTGCAGGCTATTCGCGCCGCCGCTCCCGGCGCGGAGGTGAGCATTGCCCTGAACTTCGAGGCCGCTGTCCCGCTCTCGGATCATCCGGTTGATCGCGACGCGGCGCGCTTCCGCGACGGCTATTACAACCGCTGGTTCCTCGATCCGGTGTGTGGCCACGGCTACCCCGGCGATATGGTCGCCGACTACAGCGCCGCTGGCTATCTCCCCCGTGGGATGCACTTTGTGCGCCCGGGCGACCTCGCCACCATCGCCACCCCTACCGACTTCTTCGCGCTGAACTACTATACCTGCGTGGTGGTTGCCGGCGGTTCCGCTCCCTGGGAGCACCGTCTGGTCACCCTTGAACGGCCCCGAACGGCCATGGGCTGGGAGATCTATCCCGAGGGGCTTTACAAGCTGTTGCTGCGCCTCTACGCTCATTACAATCTGCCCCGCATCCTGATCAGCGAGAACGGCGTGAGCTACCTCGATCTGGTTGAAGCGGACGGTCGCGTGCGCGACGAGCGGCGCATCGCCTTCATCCGCGAGCATCTGGAGGCCTGCCATCGCGCAATCCAGGCCGGCGTACCGCTTATCGGCTACTTCTACTGGTCGCTGCTCGACAATTTCGAGTGGGCCCAGGGCTACCACCAGCGCTTTGGCCTGGTCCACGTTGATTATGCGACGCAGCAGCGCCTCCCCAGGGATAGTTTTGCCTGGTACCGTGAGGTGATCGCTGCCAATGGTTTTTAGCGTCGCGCGCGTCCCATCGGAAGGAACAAGGAGGTTCCTGGGAGGGCTTCGTCCTTCGCTAGTTCCCAGAGGAGAGTAATGTATGCCGGGCGATCCCGCGCATCTGACCGGTGGCGGCAACAGCCTGATCAGTTCCCACAGTCGTGAATCCATCCTTTGCTTCCTCAGCCTGTGGTCGATTCTGAGCATCGGCAGCGTTGGCTCCATCCTGAGCATCGGCAGCGCCGGCTCCATCTTGAGCTTTGGCGGCCGGGGCAGGTTCCGCGGTCGTCCCGTGCGTCGCGCCGGAGCAATTCGCCAATGAGTCTCTCCTGGACAGTGATCCCTGGCGACTCCGCGACCTGGGTTGCCGAGGTTGATGTGCTCTACGCCCTGCCGGCGATGGCGGCGCAACCCCTTGTTCCAGCCTACTTCGTCAAGACCTCGTTCGCGCGCATGGGCGGCGGCCTGGCCGTGCTCCACGATGGGTCCGACCCGGCGCCGCTGGCGGTGGGCTTGCTCTTTCCGCGCGCCATTGTTGACGGGCAACCGGTCTACACGCTGCGCCTGCACGTCCTCGGCCCCCTGCCTGGCACGGAGGAACTCCAGACAACCCTCGAGCCCTGCCTGGCCCCGGCGCGGGTGGTCATCTATCTCCCGGAAGCCGGACGGACATTCGCCGCTACCCATACCGCGAGCGGCGCCTTCGACATCGGCGCGCCGTCGCTGGCGGAACTACCCGCCATCCGCCGCCTCCGCGGCGTCATCTGGGGCCTGGATGAGTCCGAAGCCTACCCCGATGACCTCCACAGCGCCGAGTTCGCCCCGGCCACGTCACTGGTCGCCCGCCACAATGGCCAGGTGGTTGGCTTCCTGCTGGGGTTCTTCCGCTTCGGCCTGCCGGCCCTGGAGGGGTTGGCGCTCCCCTATCGCCTTGACCTGCTGGTTGAGTCGCAGACCATGGGCGTGGCCGCGGCCCACCGGAGCGCAGGCGTCGCCGCCGCCCTGAAACGCGAACAGGCCCGCCAGGCCCTGGCGCGCAACCTTGAGGTGATCCACTGGACCGCCGATCCGCTGCAGTTTCCCAACGCAGTGCTCAACTTCACCAGGCTGCGCGCGGTTGCCGGCGAGTTCTACCGCGCCTACTATCCCTTCCAGAACGTCCTGAACCGGACTACCGCCTCGCGCCTGGGGCTGGTCTGGTTGCCTCGCTCGGCGCGCGTTCAGGCTGCCCTGGACGGAGCGCCCCGTAACGAACAGTCTGGTCTCGGCCGGTTTCCTGGCTGCGCGATCCTCAACGATGGCCCCCACCCGCGCCCGTGCCCCCCCGATGCCCCACACCTGGCCCTCGAGGTTCCCGCCGATTGGACCGCGCTGCAACACGACGACCCTCAGGTTGCGGCAGCCTGGCGCGCCGCCAGCGACGCGCTTCTCGAAGCCTGCCTCGGCTTTGCGCCGGGGCGCTACCTCATCGGCGATACGGCAATCGAAGGCGGGCGGCACTATCTGGTCGCGCACCGCTTTGACCTGGGGTTGCTGCTGTAGTGGATGTGGGGAAACCAGGTTTCCCCACACCCCTGCCCAGGGAGGAACTGGGCAGGTGCATCCCTCTTGAAACCGCCTTGCGACGGTTCGCACTGCCGTGCTATAATCCCAGAGTTTATTCCGGCAAGGAGCGCGCCGTGGCCGTGCCTCAGCAACTGAGACGGATCGTGATCCTGGCCCTGACGCTCCTCATCCTCACGGCGTGCAGCGCGCAAGGCGGCAGTCTCTCCACTACCCCGCAGCTCCCCACGCCGGCCCCGGCGCGGACGATACTGCTTCTCTGGCATGCCTGGGCGCCTCCCGCCGACCGCGCCCTGGCCGTGGTGGTCGAACGCTTCAACCGCGGCAATCCGGGGATGCAGGTCGTGATCCAGACGCGCCAGGTCACCAGCCTGCGCGACGATCTGGCGAGTGCCGTGGCCGAAGGCGCCGGCCCGCATATGGCAATCGTCCCCAGCCATACCCTGGGCGGCCTGGTTGAGGAAGGCGTCCTCTTGCCGCTCGATGGCCTGCTGACGACCCAGGAACTCGAGCGGTTGCTGCCAGTGGCCGTGGGGGCAGTTCAAGTGCGCCACCGCGAGGGCGCCAGGCTGTATGGCGTGCCGCTCACCTTCGATACCCTCGCCCTGTATTACAACAAGGCCAATTTCTCCGCCGCTCCACCGGGGGATACCGACAGCTTGCTGCGCGTCGCGCGCGGTCTCAGCGACAACCGCAGCGACCCGCCGGTCTGGGGATTGGCCTACAACCTGAACCTCGACCGCACGATCCCCTATCTCTACGCCTTCGGCGGACGCATCTTTGACGACCAGGGCAACCTTGTGCTCGGGCTCGATGGCCGTGCCGGAACCGAGGCCTGGCTGGAGTGGCTGCTCGTCCTGCGCGAAGACGAGGGCTTGCTGGCAAGCCTGGATGGCATCACCGTAGACAACGCCCTGATGAGCCAGCGCGCCCTGATGACCATGGACTGGGCGCACGCGGTGGGTCGCTATGGCGCCCTCTGGCCGGGCAATCTGGGCGTTGCCCCGCTTCCGCGCCTCTCCGAGACCAACCGGTTGCCCCAACCTTACGTGCAGAGTGACACCCTGGTGCTCAATGCCCGCCTGGGTGATGGACCTGAGCGGGCCGCAGCCATCGCCTTCACCCGCCATCTCGTTAGCGAAGCTTCGCAGCGTGAGCTGCTACGCGCCGGGCGCCAGCCCGTGCTGATGAGCCTCGACCTCAACGCGGCCGATCTCGCCATTTCCCCCGAACTGCGCGAGGCTGCGCGCGTCTTTCGCGCCCAGGCCGCGGCCGGGTTGCCGATGCCCAACACGCGCGCCGCCGCCGAAACGGTGTGGCCGGCGCTCATTGATATGCAAAGCGGCGTTCTGCGGCGCCTGCTCACCCCGGCCCAGGCGGTGGAGAATGCCGATGCGACCCTCCGCGCTCGCCTCGATCAACCCTGAAACGCGACGTCGTCTCGGCAGAGGCACGTGGCCCCGCAATGGCTCTCGTTCCAGAGCGGCTTTGCCCCGCATGCACCTCCAGCCGCGCGGGGCCAGGGCAGCCAGGCGGGGGCGCCGGAGCGTCCCGCCTGCGGGGGCGTGGGGACACCGGGTGTCCCCACCCCCCTCCAGCCGCCCGGGGCCAGGGCAGCCAACCGGCGGCGTTAGTACCTATCGCCGTAATACACCAGTGATATACTCACAGTAGTGACTAGTCATTACACTTCAACGCCTGACCAGGGGCCTCCTGGCCCATCAGCACGAAGCAAACTAGTTGCCGCTGGTACGGAGTTGTAGTAAAATAGGCGCGGATGGCCGTCGCGTTGCGGCCCTGAACAGACCGGCACGTTCCGGCGCACTCTTCCCCCTGCCCCACAACTGGCTGACGGCCCAAGGAGGATATGCATGGCAAGCAGAACCGAAGAAATGGTGCGGCATCTGAAAGCCCTGTCCATGAATACGCCTGACATCGAGGCGTCGGCCGTCGTGAGTGTTGATGGCCTCATCATGGCTTCGGCGCTGCCCGCAGATGTGGAGGAGGATCGGGTCTCGGCGATGAGCGCCGCGATGCTCTCGCTCGGCGAACGCATCGCGTCCGAGTTGCGGCGCGGTCAGCTTGACCAGGTCTTCGTCCGTGGTGAGGACGGGTACGTGATCTTGATGGCCATCGGCGAGGAGGCCGTGCTGACCGCGCTGGCCCAGAGCCGCGCCAAACTCGGCCTCGTCTTTCTTGATATGCGCCGGACGGCCAATGAACTGATCAACCTGGTGTGATCAGCACGTGGGGCACGGCAGACAGCGGGGTCCAGGGCGCAGGCTCTGGGCCCATTTCTGTGCCCGTCGGGCGGCGCCACTCTCCGCTACCGGGAGGGTTCGGGCAGGCGCGGCCTTCCCAATCCTCACCTTCTTCCGGTTCTGTGCGGCGCAGCCGCACGGACATCTGCTGAGTCGCCGGCGGTTTCGCGCGTTACCGCGAGGCTGGCGCTCCCTGGGAGGCTGCAATGGCAGGTCACTATAATCGAGAACAGATCCGCGCCGCTCTGGCCGAGACCGATCCGGCCTATAGCTGCTATCTCGATCTCGAAACCGGAACGGTGATACGCGTGCCGGACGCGGAAGACTCACCGGAAGCAGCCGCGTTGCGTGACCAGGTTATGGAGGGCTACGGCGGTCGCTACCGCTACATTCCCGGTGGCAACCCCGCACCCGGCGACAGCGACGTGCAGCACTGGCTTGAAGCCGAAGGTCTGGTATGAGCATTGGGGAAAGCCAGCGTCCCCGTTTCTCCGCCCTTGCGAGGGCGCTGGAGGCCCCGACGCCAGTTGGAGGCGTAGGAGGATACCGGGTCTCCCCATTGCCCTGCCCCCGGGAAGGACCCGCCACGGAACCGGATCAGGCGCGCTTCACTTCTCGTAGGGTTTTCCAGCGGCCGCCGGGCCAACCGCCCGGCCAATCAGACCGGCCAGCACGACCATCGTCGCCACGTAGGGCAGGATCTGCAAGAACTGCACCGGCACCGGAAGCCCGCCAATCTCAACCTTGAGGATCTGCAAACGGGTCTGCAGGGCCTCAAAATAGCCGAAGAGCATCGCGCCCCCAAAAGCGCCAAACGGCATCCACTTGCCGAAAATCATCGCCGCCAGGGCGATGAAGCCCTTGCCGGCGGTCATCCCGTCGTCGAAGTTGCCCACCGTCTCTAACGAGAACCAGGCCCCCCCGAGACCGGCGATCATCCCGCTGATCAGCACGTCGGTGTAGCGTACCCGGTACACGTTCTGTCTCTTATACACATCT
>JAOACN010000338.1 GCA_026417815.1 Chloroflexaceae bacterium
GCGTCAGATGTGTATAAGAGACAGCTCCCCAACCCTCCCCCTACGGGGGAGGGAGTCAGGCGGCTTCCTTCAACGGGAGCAGGCCAGGGAGGAGGGGGCGCGGCGGGCGGCCTGCCGTGCCTCAAAAAACCATAGAAAGAGCCTATGGACAACTTCCCGATCCTCTCGCTGGTTCTGTGGCTGCCCGCCCTGGGGGCCCTCGGCCTGTTGCTCGTGCCGCGAGACAACGCCGAACTGGCCCGCCGGGTGGCGCTGATCGTCGCCCTGCTGACCTTCCTGGTCTCGCTGGCGCTGCCCTTCGGCTACAATCCAGCCCCCGGCGACGCCACCACCATGCGCTTCGTCGAGAACCTGCCCTGGCTGCCGATGTTCGGCGCCAGTTACAGCCTCGGCATTGACGGGGTTAGCCTCTGGCTGGTGCTGCTGACCACCTTCCTGCTGCCGATCGTCATCCTTTCGACCTGGGACTCGGTGCATACCCAGGTGCGGAACTTCCAGATCCTCATGCTGCTGCTTGCCACGGCGATGATCGGCGTGTTCATCAGCCTGGATCTGCTGCTGTTCTACATCTTCTGGGAATTCACGCTCATCCCCATGACCCTGTTGATCGGCATCTGGGGAGGAAGCAACCGGATCTACGCCGCGCGCAAGTTCTTCCTCTACACCTTCTCCGGCTCGGTGCTGATGCTGGTGGCAATTATCGGCCTGTACGTCCTGCATCGCGACGCGATAGCCGCCGGCCAGCCGGGCTACGCCGGCACGTTCAACTTCAGCGCCATCCTGGCAAACCTGCGCAGCGGCGCCTTGCAACTGGATACCACTGTCGAGCGGCTGCTCTTCGGGGCCTTCTTCCTGGCCTTTGCGATCAAGGTGCCCCTCTGGCCCTTCCACACCTGGCTCCCTGACGCCCACGTGGAGGCCCCGACCGCCGGCTCGGTGATCCTGGCGGGCGTGCTGCTGAAACTGGGCAGCTACGGCCTGATCCGCTTCAACCTGGGCCTCTTCCCCGAAGCCTCGCGCTGGGCCGCCCCCGCCGTGGCCATTCTGGCGGTGATCGGCATCATCTACGGCGCGATCGTCGCCTTTGCCCAGAGCGACATGAAGAAACTGGTGGCCTACTCCTCCGTCAGCCACATGGGCTTCATCGTGCTGGGGATCTTCGCCCTCAACCCCGAAGGCGTCAGCGGGGCCATTTTGCAGAGCATCAACCACGGCCTCTCGACCGGGGCGCTGTTCCTGATCGTCGGCGTGCTCTACGAACGGCGGCACACCCGCGAGATGGCCGAGTACGGCGGCATCTGGAAGGTCATGCCGGTCTACGCCGGCATCAGCCTGCTCGTGGCCCTCTCCTCGGCGGGGCTGCCGGGGCTCAACGGGTTCATCGGCGAATACACGATTATGCAGGGGGCCTTCCTGGCGCCCGAACTGAGCTGGCCCTTCCTGAGCTTCGCCGTGCTCGGCGTGGTGCTGGCCGCGGTCTACCTGCTGCGGATGTACCAGAGCGTGTTCATGGGCGACCTGCGCAACCCGAAGAACCAGGCCCTGAGCGACCTGAACCCGCGCGAACTGGCGACCCTGGCGGCCCTGTGCGTGCCGATCATCGCGCTGGGCCTCTACCCGGCCTTCGCCTTCGGGCCAATGCAGGCCAGCGTCGGCGAGACGCTCGCCGGGATCGCCACGGCAGTGGCGGGAAGGTAAGCGCAACAGATAGGAACGTGCGCCTATGGAGAGTTTACAGATCCCCCCGGTTGACCTGCGTCTGCTGACGCCCCTGCTGATCGTCGTCGGCTGGGCCTCGGCCTTGCTTTTGATTGACGTCTTCTTCGTTCCCGACGGGCGCAAGAAGATCACCGGCTACCTGGCGATAGCCGGCCTGGCCGTCGCGGGGCTGGCCGGCATCCCGCTGTGGAACGTGAGCGGCAGCACCTTTTCGGGTATGCTGGTGCTCGACCGCTACAGCCTGGCGTTGACCTGGATCTTCCTCATCGCGGGGGCGCTGAGCATCGCCGTGGCGCTGGACTACCTGCCGCGTCACGAGATCGAGCAGGGGGAGTACTACCCGCTGATCATGTTCGCCGTCGGGGGCATGATCCTGATGGCCCAGAGCGCCGACCTGATCACCCTCTTCCTGGGGATCGAGCTACTATCCATCACCCTGTACATCCTGACCGGCTTCGCCTACCCGCGGGTGGCCTCGGAAGAGGCCGGGATCAAGTACCTGGTGCTGGGGGCCTTCGCCGCGGGCTTCTTCGTGTACGGCATCGCGCTGATCTTCGGCGCCACCGGCACGACCAGCCTGGCCGGCATTGCTGCGCACCTTGGCCGGCAACCCTTCGTGCCGCAGGACGAAACGCTGTTCCTGGTCGGCGCGAGTCTGGTGCTGATCGGCTTTGGCTTCAAGATCGCCCTGGTACCCTTCCACATGTGGACCCCGGATGTCTATGAAGGCTCGCCCACCCCGGTGGCGGCGTTCATGAGCGTCGGCACGAAGGGTGCGGCCCTGGCGGCGCTGCTGCGCGTCACCCTGGCGCTGGAAGCGGCGCGGGACTTCTGGCTGCCGCTGCTGGCGGTGCTGGCCGCCGCGACGATGATCATCGGCAACCTGGGGGCCCTGGGGCAGAGCAACCTGAAGCGCATGCTGGCCTACTCCAGCATCGGCCACGCCGGCTACATCCTGCTGGGGATCATGGTCGCGGCAGAGCGGGGCGCGGAGGCCTTTCTGTTCTACATGCTGGCCTACACCCTCACCAACCTGGGCGCCTTCGGGGTGCTGATCGCCCTGGAGCAGCGGGGCGAAGCGGCCTGGAGCATTGATGACTTCGCCGGATTGTACCAGCGCCGGCCCCTGCTGGCGGTGGCCATGGCCCTGTTCATGTTCTCGCTGGCCGGCGTGCCGCCCACGGCCGGCTTCATGGGCAAGTTCTTCGTCTTTACCGCGGCCTACGCCGGGGGGCTGGGCTGGCTCGTGCTCATCGGCGTGATTACCAGCGCCATCGCCGCCTACTACTACCTGCGCGTGGTGGTGAAGATGTTCATGCAGGAGCCGGTGCGCGACGTGCGCCCCGAACTCACCCGCGGGCTGAACACCGAGATCCTGATCGCCGGAGTCGCTACCCTCATCCTCGGCCTGCTGCCCACCCCCATCGTGCTGCTTGTCGAACAATCGCTGGTGGCGCTGGGGGGATGAGGGGTGTTGAGGTGTGGAGGTGTGGAGGTGTGGAGGTGCGGAGGCTGTCTCTTATACACATCTGACGCTGCCGAC
>JAOACN010000518.1 GCA_026417815.1 Chloroflexaceae bacterium
GCAATCCGCGCGGCTGCGCGATGGCGGCAGCCGTCTCGACACACCGCTCCAGCGGGCTGGTGTAGATCGCCGCGATGGGCAGATCGCCAAGTCGCTCGCTCAACGCAACCGCCTGCGCGCGCCCTTCGTCATTGAGATGCACGCCCGGCGTCCAGCCGGCAAGCCGTCCGTGCACCCAGTCGTTGGTTCCGTGGCGAATCAGCAGCAGCAGGGTCACACGGCGCTCCTTAGAGCCAATCCAGATAACCAGGTCATCCGATTATTCTGGGAGAGCGTAGCGCTCCCAGCCCCTCGCCTCAGAGGAAAGAGCGTTCGAGGGAGGTGTCCGGATAGGTTCATAGTGGTTCATCGGGCACATTTGGAAGGAGGCTTCCACCCTCCTGGAAGCGCGTTTCCCCGGCCCGCGTGAACGCGAGCTCACGGGACGCGCCACGTAGCGGGTTCCATCCTTCACCAGTATCATACCACAGCCCTTCCGTTCCTGAGGTAAAAATCGGGGAAACCGGGTGTCCCCTCGCCCCTGCGGGCTGGTTGTCGCCTACCCTTTGGGGATGCCGGCGGCGGGGGCCAGGCCCTGCCCGGCGAACTGCAACTGGTAGAGCCGGTAATAATAGCCGTGCCGGGCCAGCAACTCCTCGTGGCTGCCATCCTCGACCACGCGGCCCTGGTGCAGCACAATGATGCGGTCCACGTGCCGGATGGTGCTGAGGCGATGGGCGATGATGATGCTGGTGCGGCCCCTGAGCATGCGTTCCAGCGCTGTCTGGATCAGGGCCTCGGTTTCGGTGTCAACGCTGCTGGTGGCCTCATCGAGCACCAGCAACACCTCGGGGTTGAACGCCAGCGCGCGGGCGAAGGCCAGTAGCTGCCGCTGACCAACCGACAGGTTCGCGCCCCGCTCGCGCACCTCGTAGTTGTAGCCGCCCGGGAGCCGCTCGATGAACGCCGCTGCGTTCACCAGTTCGGCGGCCCGGCGCACCTGCTCGTCAGTGATGGTGTTGCTGTGCAGGCGGATGTTGCTGGCAATTGTCCCCGAGAAGCAGACGGGGTCCTGGGGCACCGCTGCCACGTGACGCCGCAGTTCGCGCTGCGGCAGGTCGCGAATGTCCACCCCGTCGAGGGTGATCGCGCCCTCCTGTACATCGTAGAAACGGGCGATCAGGCTGACCAGGCTGCTCTTGCCCGCGCCGGTGGCTCCAACCACCGCCACGGCCTGCCCGGCAGGAATGGTCAGGGAGATACCTTTGAGCACCGGTTCGGCAGGATCGTAGCCGAAGGTTACATTGTGAAAGGCGATCTCGCCGCGGACGGGGGTGGGCAGCGTAGCCGGGCGCGCGGGGTCGCGCACTTCCTCCTGGGTGTCGAGCACGCCGAAGATGCGCTCGGCGGAAGCCATGGCCGCCTGGAGCACGGTGTAGCGTTCGGCAAGGTTGCGGATGGGCTGGGAGGCGCGCTCGGTGTAGAGGATGAAGGCCGCCAGGGGGCCCAGTGTGGCCCAGCCTGCCAGAAGGCCCTGGCCCCCGCCGTAGAGCAGGGCCGCCGTGGCGATGGCGGCCATCAGTTGCACCGAGGGCAGGAAGAGGGCGAAGATCAACACCGAGCGCAGGTTCGCTTCCACATAGGAGTCGTTCAACGTATGAAAGCGCGCCCGGCTGGCCCGCTCGCGGCCAAAGAGCTGGGTCACCAGCACTCCGCCGATCTGCTCATTCAGATAAGCGTTGATCTGCGCCAGCCGCTGCCGCACCAGGCGATAGGTCGCGCGCATCAACCGCTGGTAGATCGAAACGATCAGCGCCAGAACGGGCAGCGTCGCCAGGCTGATCAACGCCAGGCGCCAGTTCAGCGTGAACATAATTGTCACAATGCCGATCAGGGTGACCAGGTCGGCCAGGATCAAGATCAGGCCCTCGGTGAGGAACTCGTTGAGGGCGTCCACGTCGTTGGTGATCCGCGTGAGCAGGCGCCCCACCGGGTTGCGGTCGAAGAAGCTCAGGCTGAGGCGCTGGATGTGCCGGAAGAGCGTGACGCGCAGATCCTGCATCACCGTCTGGCCCACGCGGTTGATCAGGTAGGTGTGGGCGTAGCGCAGGGCGAAGGTCGCCAGCAGCACCCCCAGGTAGAGGGCGAAGATCGGAGCGAGGCCCTCCAGGCGCCCGGCGCTGATCGGCCCGTCGATGGCCCGTTGCACCAGCAGCGGCGGCACAATCTCGGTGAGCATCGCGCCCACCAGCAGGAGCGCCGCCACGAGCAGCGGGCGCCAGTGCGGCGCCACGAAGACGCTCAGCCGCCGCACCAGACGCGCGTCATAGGCCTTGCCGAGGATGGTATCCTCATCGAAGCCGGGCGACATAGTGATTCCTCCAGGGCAAGGTTCGCGGATACGTTACCATTCGCGGCGTGCTCACCCTCACAGCCTCACCCCGTTGGGAGGAGGCGCCGGACTCCCTCCCCCAGCGGGGGAGGGTTGGGGAGGGGGTGGATTTACCGAAAAACCTGGTTCACAGAGCAATAAATGGCCACCGTATCACCAATCCCAAATCCAAAATCCCAAATCCAAAATTGCATTACCCTTCCACCTCCGCCGCGAGCAACTCCCGGCGGTACATCGCGGCGTAGCGCCCGCCCAGGCGCAGCAGTTCGGCGTGCGTGCCTCGTTCGACGATCCGTCCCTCGTGGAGCAGAATGATCTGGTCGGCCTCGCGCACGGTGGCGATACGCTGGGCGATGATAATACTGGTGCGGTCGCGCATCACCTCGCGCAGCCCGGCGAGGATCTGGGCGGCGGTGTGGGCGTCCACGCTGCTCAGGGCATCGTCGAGCACCAGCACGGCGGGATCGCGCAGCACCGCCCGGGCGATGGCAACGCGCTGCTTCTGCCCCCCCGAGAGCGTCACGCCCCGTTCGCCGACCAGCGTATCCAGGCCATCGGGGAACTGGTGCAGATCGTTGACCAGGCGCGAAACCTCGACCGCGCGGCCCAGGCGGGCCTCCAGGTCCGGCGCGTCGCTCTCGTCAACGCCGAAGGCCACGTTCGCCCGCAGCGGCAGGCTGAAGAGGAAGGTCTCCTGAGGCACGTAGGCGATCGCCCGTCGTAGATCGGCCAGGTCAATCCGGCGCACATCCAGACCGTCGAGGAACACGGCGCCCGTGTCGGGGTCGCGCACGCGGGCCAGCAGGCCGACCAGCGTTGTCTTTCCGGCGCCGGTGGCGCCCACGATCGCCAGGGAACCGCCAGGCGGGACGGAGAAGGAAACGTCCTGGAGCATCCAGGGCGTGGCGCGGCCGGCCATTTCGGGGGCCGAATCCTCGGTGAAGCGCACCCCCACCTCGCGATACTCGACGGCGCCGCGTGGGGCGGGCAGGGGGAGCGCCCGGGGCGGCGAGGCGATGGCCGGGGGCTGGTGCAACACCTCAACCAGGCGGCCCATGGATGCAGCAGCCTGCTGGTACAGGGAGAGCATCCAACCCAGGATGATCATTGGGAAGGCCAGCAACCCGAGGTAGGCGTTGAACTGTACCAGTTCCCCCACGCTCATCGCGCCGGCGGCCACCTTGCGCCCGCCAACGAACAGCACCAGGGCGGCCACCACGCCCAGGCAGAGGGTCATACTCGGCCAGAGCAGGCCGCTGAGCAGCACGTAGCGCAGGTTCAAGTCGCGGTAGCGGCGGTTATCCTCGGCGAACACCGCCAGTTCGGCCTCTTCCTGGGCATAGGCCTTGATCGTGCGGATGCCCGAAAAATGCTCCTGCGCGCGGGTGGAGAGCGCCCCGAACTGATCCTGCACGCGGGTAAAAGCCGCGCGCATGCGCCCGCCGAGGAGCACGAAGATTAGCGTGGTCACCGGCAGCAGGAGCAGCACCATCAGGGCCAGCGCCCGGTCGATCGCCAGCATAAAGGTCGCCGCGGCGACAAAGGTGAACACCGCGGTCGCCGAGCCATTCAGGCCGGGACCGAGGACCTGGCGCACCGCGCTGAGATCGTTCGTAGCGCGGGCCATCAGGTCTCCGGTGTGGTTGCGCCCGAAGAACGCCTGGTCCAGTCGCAGATAGTGGGCAAAGAGCGCGGCGCGCAGGTCGAACTCGATATGAAAGGCCGTACCGGAGAAGAACATGCGTTGCAGGAAGCGGAAGCATCCCTCGGCGAGGGCCACAACGATCAGCAGGCTGCTGTAGCGCAGCAGGCTGGCGGCGGCGAATTGCTCGGCGGCGAAGGCATCCACGGCCAGACGCAGCACGAAGGGGCCGAGGGCGCTGACGGCGGCGGCAATGGCCGCGCAGAGGGCGCCGGCGAGCAGGCGCCGGCGGTAGCGGGCGACGAAGGGCAGCAGGTGACGCAGATGGGTCATGGCGCGAACCTCGGGGCGAGCGACGGGCGCGGAACGGCGCGCGGGAGAGCGCGACGACGGCATCGCAGGGAGTATAGCACCGGCGCGGGGCGGAGGGGTCGGTCACGCGACGGATGTTGAGCAAAAATGGTCGGTTTGTAGCCGGATCGCTACTTTTTGCTTAAAAGCAACGATTGACAATTTTTCTTGCCTTCTATATAATTTAGGGCAGTATAAGGTATTTACATCCTATACCATTCCCGCTGTGCAACTCCCGCCGTGAGGGTGGAGGGAGGGGCATGCAACGCCAGGATCGCGAGGTGTGCCTGGCGCCCGGTCAATGGTCCCGCTGTAGTAGCTGGAGGTTCATCCATGCGCGAAGAAGACAATCTGGTCCCCCCGAAATGGCGGTCGCTGTTCAACAACCAGGACTGGCTGATGCACGACATCGTCGTGAAGTCGTTCTGGGCTTTTGGCGTGATCGCCGCGATCGCGCACCTGCTGGTCTGGCTGTGGCGTCCGTGGTTGAGCACCGGTCTCTAAGGCCGGCGGAGCGGGTGTTATCGTTGTAACGGTTTGCCTTCCAACGTAAGGAGCGGCCTATGCCTCCACGCAGTCCAGTGCGCACCAACATCGTGCTTTTTACGATCCTGGGTTTCGTTGTCGCGCTGCTGATTCACTTCATCGTGCTCAGTTCGGTTCGCTACAACTGGCTCGACAACCTGACTCCAGCAGGAACGCCCGCCGGCGTGTTGATACTGCACTACCTGGGCGCCCTGCTCGGCTGAGACCCGTGGCGCCCGGCGCCCGACGGCGGCTGGAGCACCACGGGGTTGGCAACAACCGCCAGCAGGGGGTGCTGGCGGTTGTTGCCATCTTACGGCCCGGGATTATTCCGGATTTTGCACATAGAACATTATTTGACCTTCCAAAGCATCGGGTGTATACTGACAGGTGCATGGTCAGGGTCAACCACTCTCGCTTTCCTTGGCGTTTTATCCGCGTTCCGCACTCCCCCGAGGCAGGCTGTGCAGCGCGACCGCCCTCCTGACGCCCTGACGTATATGTCGGAGCCGGCTGCCCCTGGTGCGGTGGCGCCGGGCTGCTGACCTGGAGCTCGAGGAGACCTCTATGCAAGCGCCAACCCGGCCCAGTGATCGACAGGCTGCGATCTTCATCTCGGTGGCCGTTGGCATCGTTGTTGCCGTGGTGACGACGGCAGTGTTCTGGTGGGTGTATAGTCTGGTGCTCGCCCCCGAACGCGCCGCCGCAGCTATCGCCGCCGCGACCCCCTGGAGCCCGAGCGATGGCATCAAGGTGATCACCAGCGCGCAACGTAATACGCCCACCGATGGCCGCCAGCCATGGCTCGGCGAACAGGCGTGGACCGAAGGGGTTCAGGCCGGTCAGGCCTGGGTGCAGGCCAATCCGAACACGGTCAACGTGCAGGTGCTCGCCGGCATGACCTCGGCGCAGATCTGGACGTATATGCAACAGTACGTTTCCGGCGCCCTTGGGGTTGGATGCCAGTACTGCCATAACATCCAGAACTTCGCCAGTGATGAGTACCCGCAGAAGATCGCCGCGCGCAACATGCTCTACCTGGTGAGCGATGTTAACGCCCAGTTTATCGTGAACCTGCCCAACTGGCGCGGAAACTATGTGCAGTGCGCCACCTGCCATAACAACGCGCCCAACAACCTGGAGAGCTTCGGCGTCCAGTTCATCAAGAGCGTCCCCGATATTCTGGTGACGGTCGATCCGCTCGATGAGAACGGCGTGGCGATCACCGATCCTGCGCTCAAGCCCGAAGCCCTCCAACAGCCGATCAGTCTCCAGGACTCGGTGCTCTACTACGTCTACAACTACTTCGTCTGGAAACCCTTCGATCCCAATGTTCCCGAAAGCGGTCGTGGCGCCCTGGCGCTGACCTACGACGGCGGGCGCACCCAGGAGCAGGTGACCATCAACCAGAACGTGATGAACTACCAGGCCTGGTCGCTCGGCGTCGGCTGCACGTACTGCCACAACTCGCGCAACTTCGTCGGCTATGAGCTGGAGACGGCCAGTAATATCTCCAATCCACAGTACGGCTACAACAAGCTCAAGGCCCAGCGTATGTTGCAACTCACCACCTGGCTGAAGGAGAACTGGACGACCTACGGGGCGATCCCCAAAGACGCCATTCCCTCTGAGCTGCAAGGTGGGGCGAGTCGCTTCTCCTACCAGCAGATTGATGGGCAGTTCTATAACGTGCCGGGTTGCTACACCTGCCACCAGCGGGCAGCTATTCCGAAAGGCGCCATCAACCAGACCGCCATCCCCGAAGGCGATACCGGGGTGGTGATCCTGCCGCCCGTCCTGCGCGGAACGCCGTAAATGGCTGCGCGGGGCGCCACTGACCGGCGCCCCGCGCTTCAACTCCCTGCCTAGAATCGAGCCGTCAATGAGTGACACCCACAAAGGCTCAGGTCTCGCTCCCGCGCCCACGCCGGCCACCTCGCCGCTCGCTGCGCCCGTCTCCGGCCTGCGCGGTACGCTCACCCGCTCCATCACCCTGATGAAGCCGGTGACCTGGTTCGCGCCCGCCTGGGCCTTTCTCTGCGGCGCGGTCGCCAGCGGCGCCCTGTCGTGGCAGGTTGAACCGATCGGCCGCCTGGCCCTCGGCATCCTGATGGCCGGCCCAATCCTCTGCGGCCTGTCGCAGGTGGTCAATGATTACTGCGATCGCGACGTTGATGCCATTAATGAACCCCAGCGCCTCATTCCCTCAGGACAGGTCAGTTTGCGCCACGTCCACATTCTGGCGGTCATCCTCACCTGGCTTGGCACCAGTATGGCCTTCGTCCTCGGAGGCCAGGTGGCCCTCTTCGTCGGTCTCGGCCTGATCGCCGCCCTGGCCTACAGCCTGAAGCCGGTGCGCGCCAAGCGCAATGGCTGGATCGGGAATGCGCTGGTGGCCATCTCCTACGAG
>JAOACN010000563.1 GCA_026417815.1 Chloroflexaceae bacterium
AGATGTGTATAAGAGACAGTCTTGGGACCGTGTATTATGACACCCAGGTGCCTCTGGCGCGTGAACTGGGGCTATCGCGGCCCTACATTGATATGCCGGCCCTCCTGCAGCGGCTCAAGGACAAGGGGATCTACACCATCGCCCGCATCCAGCTCTTCTCCCACGACAACGCCCTCTCGGACGCGCGCCCCGAGTGGTCCATCCGTCTCAGAGAGACCGGCGAGGTCTACGCCGATTACCCCGGCCCTGGCATTCGCTACGCCTACCTTGACCCGACCAACCGCAATGTCTGGGATTACAATATCCAGCTCGGGATCGAGGCGGCGCTGATGGGGTTCGACGAGATCAACTACGACTACATCCGGTTTCCTGACTGGTTCGGCACGCGGGCCGAGTTTCGCGATAAGTTGCTCTTCTCCGAGCCAATCGATCCGGTTGATAACCCCGACCGCATGTTCGAGGTGATCACCGAGTTTATGGATCAGGCCCATCGCGCGGTGAATGGCGCTGGCGCGAAGATGTCGATCGACATTTTTGGACGGGTCGTCCTCGGCGGTTCCCTCACCATCGCTCAGGATATCCGGCGCATGGGCAACCACACCGACTACATCGCTCCGATGCCCTACCCATCCCTCTGGTGGCCCGGGGCCTTCGACCTCCCCGCGCCGGTGGATGAACCCTACAAGGTGCTTGACGCCGCCAATGCCGAGGCGCTGCGACAGATCGAGGGCGAGTACGCCCGCCTGCGCCCGTGGCTCCAGGATCATACCGACCCCTGGGCCTACAAGGTGGTGCGCTATGGCCCTGCCGAGGTCCGCGCCCAGATCGAGGCGACCGAGAAGTACCCGGAAATTGATGGCTGGATGCTCTACGACTCGGCCAACGCCTACAAGGGCGCCTTCGGCGGCGCCGTGAAGCCTGAGCGATGACCTGGCGACATCTGATGGGCAACCCTCTGTGTGACGGGGTTCTAGCGCGCGCCGCGGTGATCACTGTGGCCCTCCGCTGAACGATGCGCCGGGCGTGGCGGCGCCTGCGTCCGGCCAATCCAGCGAGGCGGGGCCTCCCGTTCCAGCAGCGCGCAAGGCGGAAACGTATGCGACGGATGTCGGCTCTCTTTGCACTCCGGGCGCGCCACGTCGCCTGCATCCTTCTGGTCGCGCTGGCCGTTGCGCTCGCGCCACCCGCTCACGCCCAACGACAGGGACCGCAGGCCCGCGTTGGCAAGCTCACCCTCTCGTCCGTCGCCGATTGGGAGACAGGCAGCGCCAGCGGGGTCCTGGTTACCAACAATGCTGGCGGCGAACTCCGCCTTGCCGATGGTCAGACCTTTGGCAGCTTTGTCTCGCCGGCGCTCAAAACGAGCTTTCCGATCAACGCGGCTGGCGCTCAGTGGCGCGCGGACGTGCTGGACGGCACCCAGTTGCTGCTCGAGGTGCGCGCCCGCGCCACGCCCCCCGAAGGCGATCCTGAGAGTGGCTGGGGACCCTGGTGGCCCCTCGTCGCTGGCGATGCGCGCTCTGCCGCCGCCGGGAGCGAGGGCGCCTTCGCCACCCCGGATGTGCTTGCCCTGCCCGCTGATACGCAGTATCTGCAACTGCGCGTCACCCTCGGCAGCCAGATCGCCCGCGCCTCACCCACCCTCGAAGAGGTCACCCTCAGCTATCTGAATACCACCGCCGCGACGCCGATCTTTGCCGCTGGCCTGCCCCGGCGCCCCATCCTCTTCGGCCCGGCCACCATGACCCAGCGCCCCACGCTGATCAGCCGGGCCGACTGGAGTGGCAGCGTCCAGGCCGCAGCGCCCGTTCGCGGGGATCCCCGCGGCGTGATTATTCACCAGATTGACGCCAGCCCGACACCCACCGCCACCCTCGATTTCGTGCGCGCGCTCACCGTGTACCAGACCGACGTGCTCGGCTGGGAGGACCTCAGCTACCACTACCTGATTGATGCCGAGGGGAACCTCTTCGAGGGCCGTCTGGGGGGGCCGACCTCGCGTGTGTCGCGGCTGAGCGGGGGCGGCGTCGCTGTCCATGTCGCATTGATCGCTCCTCGCGAGGCAACCGCGACCTCTGCCGCCACCGGGGCGCTCGTGAGCCTGCTGGCCTGGCTCGGTGAAGCGTATGCCATCGGCCCGACCGGCGAACACGTGGTGGCGCTCGATGGGCAGCGCCAGACACGGCCAAATATCGCCGGGCACAACGATGTCGCCCCCGAAGCGCCCGATCCGTTTCCGCCGCTGCGTGGCCAGCTTCCCCAGATCCGTACCCAGGTTGACGGATCAACCGTGCGCGCCCGCTGGTACTTCCCTGAAGGTAATGTGGCCGATTACAGCCAGCGCTTCGCCTTCTTCAACCCCACCAGCGCCCAGGCTGACGCCCGGGTGAACCTCATTCGTCTGGGCGGCGCGCCCATCACCCGTATCGTCACCGTGCCCCCCGGTGGCCGCGCCGATCTCGTTGTCAACGACGTGGTGCAGGACGCCCCGGCCCTGCCGGCCATTGTCGAGTCCAGCGCGCCCATTCTGGTTGAGCGCGCCATGGGTCTGACCACTGACATTGATGGCGGCCCCGGCATCACCAGCCTGTCACGGATCTGGTACTTCGCCGAAGGCTCAACCGAAGGCAACACCCGAACCTACCTGATCCTCTTCAATCCCGGCGCGACGCCCGTCCAGGCGACGGTAAACTACCTCCGCCGCGATGGACTCACCTTCGAGCAGCCAGTGACCGTGGGCGCCCAGTCGCGCCTGGTGATCTCCGTCAACGACATTACGCTGCCCGATGGCTCCCGCCCGCTGCTGGGGGCCAACTTCGGCGGACAGGTGATTGCCAGCCAGCCTATCGCGGTGGAACGCACCCTGCGCTTTGGGCCAGAGCAGGCTGGCCTGCACACCGGGCGCGGCATTACGGCCCTGGCGCGGCGCTGGCACTTCGCCGAGGGCACCACCGAGGGCGATTTCCGTATGCGCCTGCTGGTGCTGAACCCGAATACCCAGCCCGCTCGCACCGTTGTCACCTTTATGGGACCCGATGGCCGCGCCGAGACCCGCCGGTACGCCGTGCCGCCACGCTCGCAACTCAGCATCAATGCCAATGAGATCATGCCCAACCTGGGGTTCAGTTCGCTGGTCGAGGCCGACCGGCCAATCGCCGTTGAACGGGCGCTGATCTTCAACGGCGGCGCAGCGGGCACCATCAGCCCCGGAACGGCGGAACCCGCCTTGCGCTGGGCCTTCGTTGACGGGCGCACCCGCGACACAAGCTACATACTCTGCGTGAGCAACCCCGGCCGCCTCCCCGCCCGTGTAACGGTGGACCTCAACTTCGCCGGCGGCGCCACTGGCCAGCAGACCTTCGAGGTGCCCGCTGGCGCCCGCTACACCCTGTCCGTCCACGAACTCTATCCCAATGAGGACGCCGTCTCAGCCATTGTACGCAGCACACAGCCCATCGTCGCCGAACGCTCGCTCTTCCCCGGCGGCGGCGCGCGGGGCGGAGCGACGGCTCCAGGGATTCCTATCGGGGAGTAATGGTAACTCCGGCGGTGTGCAGCGTCCATTGCCGCGGCTTCTGCTGCGAGGAGGTTCGGAAGGGCTGAACCCCTCCGAGCTATCCCCTTCCTGGTGTGGCGCGGCTTTGCCGCGCCGCACCGGAAAAAGGGCCACAGGCCCCCACAACCCCCGCGGAGACTTCGTCTCGTTGTAGCATGAGAGCCTATCCGGATACCCTGGTTATCCGATCCCTTTTCTGGGAGGGGCGTGGGGAAACCCGGTTTCCCCGCCTTTCTACAGAAGTTATTCGGATGGGCGCTTACTCATCTCGCCGAAGGCGAGCAACCAGTTGGGAGTAGAACTGGCTGCTTGGCCGCAAACGCACGAAGGTGCAGACTCGCGGGCTGCGCCGCACCACCACCTCATCACCTTCCTGCAACGACAGATTCTCGCGCCCATCAACAGCAAGATTGGCGTGGTGGCGACTGTGGAGTTGCAGCGTCACCACCGCGTCCTCGTGGAGCACCATCGAGGGCACCCGCGAGAGGTGCGGCGCGATCCCGACCAGCAGCAGCGCCCGTGAACGCGGATCGACAATCGGGCCGCCCGCCGCCAGCGCATAGGCCGTCGAACCGGTCGCCGTTGCCACCAGCACCCCGTCGGCGTGGTAGGTCGTTAACGGGGAGCCATCCACGCTCACCTGCACGTTCACGATGCGACTGATCTCGCTGCGCGAGAGCACAATCTCGTTCAGCGCCGTGAAGTCGGCGATGCGCACATCCTGGCGATACAGACTGGCGCGGATCAACGACCGTTCGTCGTACCAACCGCCCCCCTGATCAACCAGTTCAATTGCCTGTTCGACCTCATCGGGTTGCACCTCGGCCATGAAGCTCAAGTGCCCCAGTGCCACCGCCAGCACGGGAATGTCGAGCGGAAAGCACAGGCGCGCTGCCCGCAATACGGTGCCATCCCCGCCCATCGCGACCATCAGGTCGGTATCGTTCAGCACGCCCGGCGTATCGCGCGCTTCCTGCGACACCCCACGCCAGACGGCGATGTCGCGCGACTGCAACCACTCGGCCAGTCTGGCCGAACGCTCGATAGAGATTGGGGAGAACGGATTGTAGAGAACAGCTACCCGCCTGAGCATCGTGAGGGCTCCTCGATCAGCAAGGGTTGGCGTCCGCGCGACGGTGTCACAAGCATACCATGGAACGATGGTCTCAACAAAGGCCAGGTACCTTGTACGTGTTCACACTTCTCCTGGGAGCGAGGGCATTTTGCCCTCGAACCCTGACGAGGGCGGAACGCCCTCGCTCTCAGGCTCTACTTGTTACCCCAGGTGTGAACACGTATGGTACCTTGCGCCTCGGAGGCGCCCGTATCTTCGCGGCGCTCACCGCGGTACATACAGCGAAGTACCCGCGCTTCTACTGAAGGAGGCTCCACCCATGAGCGACCGCGTTCTCTCCACCGCCATCGCCCGCGAGGCCATCAACGCCTTCCAGCGCATCGTTACCGGACCGCTGCTCCAGCAGATCAGCGAGTTGAACGCCCAGGGCCAGATCCTCAGCGAGCCGAGCAACTGGGATGGCCGCCTGGCCGCCGAGTTCCGCGCCCACTGGGCCGACACCCACCAGAAGCTGCTCAGCACCCAGCAGGCCCTTGAGGAACTGCGCCGCCAGATCCAGCAGATCAACCAGAACATTATGCAGGCTGGCGGCAACATGTAGCTCTGCCGGCTGGCCGCGCGGGTCCGAATCATGGCCACGGTTGCCCGCGGCGCGACCTGCGCGGCCCTTCTTTTGGCACGTCCGTCGTTGATTGTGAGCATATCGTACCAGGCACGGCGAAGCATCGTTACGCGATTGGCGAGGCCCTTCGCTCAGGGTGATCCAGGTCTCTCGAACGCTGACGATGCCATTGCCCGTGCCACGAGGAGCCTGGCCATGACCATCAGTTCGGCGCGCCCCACGGCGCTTACGCGCTATGCCCGCGCCACCGACGCCTCTGCCAGAAGGCTCGAGGACGAAGCCGGTCGCCTCGCCCGGATCCTGTCCCACTTTGCCGCTCGATGCACCGAGTATCGCGTACCCGAAACCGACGAACTGGCCGGCCGTCTGGCGGTTGCGGCCCGCGATCAGGTCTCCCTGGCCGCGTGGACAGTTGAGGTGGCCCGGGCCTTCAGCGCTGCCGACACGCGCGCCGCGGCCGCGGCCACCCTCCGCGCCCAGGTCATCCAGTGGATGAACAGGCGCCGCGTCCATACCTCGTTGCCGTCCGGAGTTGGGCAACTGATCGAGGTTGTCCGCAGCCGGCCCGAACTGGCTGGCGAGGTCTGGAACGGCATTGCCGCAATGCTCGACCACCACCTCGCCGAAATCGAGCGTGTCCTGGACGTGTACGGACATGCCTGGCCCTTGCAGATCCCCTACCTGATCGCGACGATGGGGCCCTCTCTGGCGCTGCTGGGCATGCTCGCCGGAGGCACGGTAGTTGCCAGCGACTGGTCACGCTGGATGACCCAACCCATAACCTCGCCCGAGGACTTCTTCGAGCTGGTCCACAGCAGTGTCTGGCGCCTGATGTACCGGCCGGTTGATGAGCGGCGCATGCGTTCGATCACCGCGCGGCTCGACCGCATCCACCTCGCGCTCTGCGGCAGGCTGGGCACGTGCTCGCACCCGCGTCCGCCCGAGTTCGCCGAACCGCTCCGCGACCCCACGCGGGGCATTCTCGACGTGCCGCTGGAGGCGATGTATGACCCGGGCACGGTGCGTCATCGCGGCGCCGACGGCCGGCTCTACCTGAGCCCCCAGGCGCTGATGTATGGGGAGCACAGCCTAATTGGCTCCTATTCCGGCGAGCAGGTGCGCCTGGCGCGGATCGGCGCCAATGAGTACGCCTTTGGCATCTCCGGGTTGGACGTTGCCAATGCCCGGGGTCCGAACAACTTCTACGCCGTCGCGTTGACCTCGCAGGGTGAGGCGGGGAGCGAAAACAAGTACTTTGCCTACGTCAAAGAGCAGATCCTGGGCCACCTCGAGCGGCTGCCGGAGGGTAGCACGATACACCTGGCCGGTCACAGCATGGGCGGTGGCATGGTCATGCTCGCCCTCAACGATCCCGAGGTGCAGCAGCGCCTGCGAAGCGGCAACATCACCGTCGGCTCGGTGACCACCTTTGGCGCGGTGCGTCCAAACCGTGCGCGGGCCAACGGCGTGCCGCCGGAAGCCCCGAGCGCCCTTGCCGGGCCGCTCTTCGCCGATACGGTCGTCAACCACTACGTGGATACCGACGACGCGCTGGCGCTCAACGTCGGCGCGGGCCACGATCCGGGGCGCTTCGCCAATGTCCATCTCCTCGACGACGGCAAGATCACCGACCCGAGGGTTGCCCATCTTTCCTACGACACCAGCAGTTACCGTGGACTGCCGGCGGCGGCGCAGGTGCTGCCCTTTGCCATTGATCCCGCCTATCACGAGGTATATGCGCCCATCCCGCCTGCCACGCCCCTGGCGCCCGCACCCTGCGGCAACTGACTCGAACATGGGGAACCCGGGTTTCTCCACGCCCCTGCCCGCGGGGAGGGTCTGGGAGGGCTTTGCCCTCCCAGGAACCCTCTTCGTCAACCATTCGTGTCAAAGGACTCGAACCAGGAGAGTACTGATGCCACACGACATCTGGCAAGACGTGCGCTGGGACCACGGTGCGGCCGCCGAAGCCGTGGCGGCGCTGCAACGCGCGGCCGGCGAGATTGACCGCGCGCTCGCCGAGATCGGGCAGACCAGCCGCGAAGCCGCCACCGACTGGCTCGGCCCGCACCGCGAGCACTTCGATGGCTGGCGCGGTCGAGTACATACCGAGTTAAGCTCCATCGCCGCGGCGTGTCGTCGTGCCGCCGCCGCCGTGCAACAGGCCAGCGCCCGCGCGCATGAAGAGCAGGCCCGACGTCTGCGCGAGCGCGAGGAACACGAGCGCCGCGAGCGCGAGGAGCGTGAACGGCGGCAACGCGAGCGCGCCGGCCCTCGCCCTGTATAAGATAGGCGGTTCCAGGCGCTATGTGCGGTAGTCAGCACGATGCCAGACGTATCCCGATGCACCGTCCTCAATCCAAAATCCAAAATTGCCCTAAGGAGGCCAGGTGCGCGATCAGACCTTCAACCGGCCGCCACGCATGCGCCCGCGCTGGGTCGCCGAGCGCGTGGAACTGCCCGAACCGCCGGCGCCCCCCGAACCGGCGCCGACCGACTGGGCGCAACTGGTGCTGCCCCTGGCAGGGGCGGGCATCTTCGCCAGTGCCGCCAGCCTCGGCGGCGGCAACCCGCTGCTGGTCGGCTTGCCTGGCGGCGCGCTGGCACTTATGGGGATCGGCGCGGCGCTTGCCAGCCGCCGCGCCGCCGCGCGCCGCGCCGCCGCCCGGTACGCCGAACGGCGCGCCTACTTCGAGGACCGCCTGGAAAGCCAGCGCGCCCGACTGCGCCGCCTCTACGACCAGGAGCGCGGCGCGCGGCTCTACCTCTGGCCCGATCCAAACGACCTGCTGCTGATCGCCGGCGTCACCGGCGGCACGCCTGAACCGCGCCTCTGGGAACGTCGCTCGGATGACGATGACTTCCTCGACCTGCGGGTGGGCAGCGGCAACCTCCCCGCGGCAAGCCAGGCGCACGTGCCGTCCCCCTCCCCGACCGGCCCCGTGGACCAGCGGCTGCTCCGCATTGCCGCCGAACACGCCACGTTGCGCCAGACGCCCATCAGTGTGCCCCTCGCCACGCTTGGCTCCCTTGGCCTCGCCGGGCCGCGCCCGGCGGTTCTGGCCCTGGCCCGCGCCCTGCTCTGGCAGGCGGCCGTGCTCCACGCCCCCGGCGACCTGCGTCTGGCCGCGCTCTACCTGCCCGCGAGCGCCACCGAGTGGGAGTGGCTGCGCTGGCTTCCGCACACTATACCGCTCAACAATGACCCTTCTCCGGGTGCGCGCATGCTCGCTGGCCGCCCCGACGTCGTCGAGCGCCTCACCAGCGACCTGCTTGACCAGCTCAGCCGGCGGAGGGAACGGGCCGCGCGCCCCGACGCTCCCCCGCCCACGCCGCGCCTCCTGGTGCTGATTGACGGCGACGAGCTGCCGCGGACCCATACCGCCATCACCGAACTGCTGCGCCACGGCGGGCCGCTGGGCATCGTCACGCTGCTGCTGGTTCCCGCCTGGTCCCTGCTCCCCGAGTCCTGCGCGGCAATGCTCGAAGTCGAAACCCACGGCGCCCGCTGGACCCGCGCTGGCGACCAGTGGCCCCGCGAGCGGTTTTCGCCCGACCAGGCCGATCTCGCGGCCAGCGATCAACTCGCACGCCACCTGGCCGGCGTGCGGCTGGTGGAAAGCGGCGGCGCGCAGGATGTGCCCCGCTCGGTCCGGCTCTTCGACCTGCTCGGGGTGAGCGCGAGCGGGGACCTGACGCCGCCGCGCTGGTGGAACGAACTGCCCGCCACCGCCTGGCGCGCCGATGTGCCCATCGGCGCCGGGGCCGATGGGCACCCCATCTACCTTGACCTGAACGAGAGTCGCCACGGCCCCCACGGGATCATCGCCGGGGCGACCGGCGCGGGCAAGAGCGTGCTGCTACAGAGCATCATCGCCGCTCTGGCCACGACTCATCCCCCCGAGCGTCTGCAACTGCTGCTGATTGACTTCAAGGGAGGCGCCGCCCTCATGCCCTTCGCTGCCCTGCCCCACTGCGCGGGGCTGGTTACCGACCTGGAGGGGCGCCTGGCCGAACGGGCTATGACGGCGATCAAGAGCGAACTGCGCCGGCGCAAGGAGTTGCTCAAGAGCGTGGCAACCGCCCACGGCGCCCGCGTCGAGAACATCGGCGACTATCGCGCCCTGGCTGCCCGTGCCGGGCTGCCGCCCCTGCCCAACCTGCTGATCATCGTGGACGAGTTCGATGAACTGGCCCGCACCTACCCCGGCTTTGTGGCCGAGTTGATCCGCGTCGTGAAACAGGGCCGTTCCCTGGGAGTACACTTGCTCCTGACAACCCAGCAACCTGCGCGGGCCGTCTCCGACGAAATCCGCAGCCAGCTCACCTTCTTCATCGCTCTGCGCCTTGGCAGCGCCGAAGACAGTCGTGAGATGCTGCTCAAACCCGACGCCGCCTTCCTTCCCACCGATCTGCCGGGGCGGGCCTTCTTCCGCGTCGGCGCCGAGACGCGATTGATGCAGGTGGCCCAGGTTACCACGCCCTACCGCCCTGGCGGCGCCGCTCGGGCCGCGGGGCCGCGGGTGAGCTTCCTGCGCGATGGGCGCGAACAGCCGGTCACTACCGCTCACGCTCCGCTCCCCGAGCGGCACGAGACCGATCTCGACGTCCTGGTGCGCGCCCTGCGCGAGGCCGTCGAGGCTCGCGCGCCCACCCTGGCCGGCTGGCAAGCGCCCCGGATCTGGCAGCCGCCGCTCCCTGCGCGCCTGCCCCTTGCCGCCATCGGTGGGCGCGTAGCCGCGGGTTGGAGCGAGCTTCCCGTCGGGACGGCCTGGCTACGCCAGGCCATCGGCCTGCTCGATCTGCCGCAGGAGAGCCGGCGCGAGCCTTTCACCGTCAGCCTGGCCGATGGTCACCTGGTGGCCGTTGGCGCGCCCGGCAGCGGCAAGACCACCCTGCTGCGCGCCCTGGTGTTCGGCCTGGCTCTGTCGCATGCCCCTGAGGACCTCTGGTGCTACTTCATTGACGCCGGCGGGCAGGGCCTCGGTCCCCTGGCGGGCCTGCCGCACGTCGGGGCGCACATCCAGGCCCGCGAACGCGAACGGGTGCGCCGCCTGATGCGTATGCTCGACGCGGTCATCCGCGAACGGCAGGAGACGCTGCGGGCCGCCGACGCCGCCGATCTGCCGGCCCTGCGGGCCAGGGGCACGCGCCTCCCGGCCATTCTGGTGGTGATTGACAAGATCGCCGTGCTGCGGGAAGAGTTCCGCGACGGTCACGGAGGTGATGAGATTATTGACCACCTGATCCGCATCGCGCGTCTGGGGCGGCCCCTGGGTGTGCATCTGGCGTTGAGCGCCGACCGCGCGCCCGATCTCACCTACCGCCTGCTTTCGCTCATGGAGACCCGTATTGCCCTGCGCTTGCCAGAGTTGCACGACTACCCCGATCTGATTGGTGCGCGGGTAAGCGCGCCGATCCCGCAGCACCTGCCGGGGCGCGCCCTCGTCGCGCACCCCGACTATGGCCCGCTCGACCTGCACATCGCCCTGCCGGGCCTCGAGAGTGAGGGTGTCGCGGGCGATACGGCCGAGGAACGCCCCGGCGCGCTCGATGCCGAACTGGCGGTTGAACTGCGCCAGCAGGCGGCACGGTTGAGCGCCATCTGGCGGGAACGGGGCGCCGACACCGGCGCGGGGCCGGCGCCGATCGAATTGCTGCCCGAACGTCTCAGCCTTGCGTCGCTGAAGGACGCAGCAGCGGCCCCCGCGTCCGGTGACGCTCTAACCGCGCCAATCGGGCGCGAGAGCCTGACCCTGGGCCCGGCCTGGCTGCACCTGAGCCAGGAAACGCCCCACGCGCTGATCATCGGCCCGCGCCGCAGCGGTAAGACGGGCGCCCTGCTCTGCGCGGTGCGCGCCCTCATCAACCGCTACGGCCCCGGAGAACTGCGCCTGTTCGTGCTCGACGGGCCGCGCGGGGGGCTACGGCCACTGCGCGCGTTACCCCACACGCTGCTCTACGCCGACGACGAGGCCGGCGCCGCCACGCTCCGCGCCAGCCTTCTGGCCGCCCGTGCCGGCGCGCATGCGCTCCGCCGGGTCGTGCTGATCGATGACTATACCCTGTGCCGTGAGCGCATGCGCGCCCAGTTGACCCAGAGCTTCGGCGGCGAGCCCAACCTGCACGAACTCCTCTGCGAGATCGCCCAGGTCGGCGGGCAGCACGGCGAGCACCTGCTGGTCGCCGCTGGCGTCACCTATGCCGACGACAACCTGCTGCGCGCCCTCGACGCCGGCCGCACCGGTCTGTTGCTCTGGCCGGGACGCTACGATCCCGGCACGCGCCTGCTGGGGGTCGCCCTGCCCCTGGCCGACCAGCGCGACAGCGACCAGCCGCCCGGACGTGCGCTGCTGGTGCGTGACGAGGAGCGCGAGCTGGTGCAACTCGCGCAGGCCGATGTCGCGTGGCCCTCCCGGGAGGGCGCGGCCCTCCCGGCGACTCACGGGCAGGAGGAGGCGGAACCCGGGGTTCCGCCTTCCTCGCCAACCGTCCATGCCTGCGACGAACCTTCTCTCTGAGGGGAGGCTCGTAGGTGCTGCGGCCCCCGCACCTTCGCCGAGGCAAAGCCTCCCTGGAGGGGCGCGGGGAGGCTGCGCCTCCCCCCACCTCCCGTTCCGCCCGCGGCGGTCGCGCGCCCGGTCAAAACGCGAATATGTTTGCCGCCGCGGGCGGAACAAGAGGGATGGCGGAGGGCGCAGCCTTCTGCACTTCCCCAGACCGGTATGTAAGGAGCCGCACAGCGAAACCAGGGTCAAGGTGACGAAACTATGACTCGACAACAACAGGAGATGCTGACCGTAACCCTGCACTGGCTCGTTGGCGACACGGAGCAAACGACAACGATCGTCTGCGAGGACAGCCCCCCCGAAACGCTGCTCCCACTCCTTATTGACGGCTGTGGCCTGCCGGTTCGGAACGAGCAGGGCGATCCGATCGCCTACCCCCTGCGGCTGGTCTCGCCGGCGGGCCGGTTACTGCGCCCGGCGGAAAGGGCCAGCGTGCAGGGCGTGCGTTCGGGGAGCCATCTGTGGT
>JAOACN010000573.1 GCA_026417815.1 Chloroflexaceae bacterium
GCCCTGGGGCGTACCCCGGCGAGGTGCGCCTGCGCGGTTCGCGCGCCGTGGTCGCGCGCTTCACCTGTTTCGTTGATGTGCCGCTTGACGGCGCGCCAGAAACTCCTGCTTCTCCCGTTCCTGCCGCGACCCGGATCACCCGCGTCCCCCTTCCTACCGGTACGGCTGCTCCGGTACCGACGCCCGTCTCTGTCGTTCCCACCCCCTCGCCCATCCCTGTCGCTCCAAGCCCGACGCCCATCCCCGTCACCACACCCGCGCCGGGCCGCACGGCTGGCCCCTCGCCCACCCCTGCCCTCACAGGCAGCCCGATTTCGACCTCCACCGTCGTCCAAACGGCAACGCCCGGCCCGACCACAACCGTCATTGTGACGCCCATTCCCAACGCCAATTCCGTCCGTATCATCCAGGTCGTGCTGCGAAACCCGGCGTTGCCCAACCGAGAGGTTGAGTACGTCGAGATCCGCAATGCCACAACTCGTTCGATCGACATCACCTCCTGGCGTCTGGTCAATGTCAATCGCAGCGATGTTCCGCCCTACGTCTTTCCAGAGTTTGTGATCTCCCCCGCCGAAACCATCAATGTCTACAGTGCGATTGACGAGGACGATCCGGACGTCGGCGAGTTTTTCTGGAAGAGGACCGACGTCTGGCGCGCTGGCGATCGGGCCGAACTGCGCGACGCTTCCGATCGCCTGATCAGTTTTCTGGTCGTTAACGCGAGTTGATGGCCCCGGCCGGCGCATGTGATAAGATGCATGGCATGTAACTCGACTTTGTCACTTGCCGAGGCTTACACTGCTTTGGAATTACCTTGACGGTCATGCCCGAGACCCACGTGACGCGGAGGCGCCGTGCGCATCTTGATCACCGGCATCACTGGACCGGTTGGCAGCTTCCTCGCCGATTATCTGCTGACCATCCCCGGCCTCGAGATCCACGCCTTTAAGCGCTGGCGCAGCGATCCGCGCCCGATCGCCCACCTGCTCGGGCGCATCGTTATCCACGAAGGCGACATCGAGGATCCCTTCTCGCTCGCGCGGGCGGTTGCCGCCGCCGCCCCGGAGCGCATCTTCCACCTTGCCGCTCAGAGCTACCCCAGCGCCTCCTGGGACGCGCCGATCCATACGCTGCGGGTGAATGTCGAGGGCACCATCAACCTGCTCGAAGCCGCTCGCCGCCACGCTCCCCACGCCCGGATCCACATCGCCGGCACCAGCGCCCAGTACGGCGCGGTGCGGCCCGAGGCGACGCCGATCGTCGAGAGCCATCCGCTGCGTCCCGCCAGCCCCTACGGCGTCAGCAAGGTTGCCGCCGAGCTGGCCGGCCTCCAGTACCACGATACCTACGGGCTCCACGTGGTCGTGACCCGCTCGTTCAACCACGTCGGGCCGCGCCAGGGCGACCGATGCTCGATCCAGACCTTCTGCCAGCAGATGGCCGCCGCCGAACTTGGCCTGCAGGAACCGGTGATCCACGTCGGCAATCTGGCGCCGCGCCGGGACTTCACCCATACCCGTGATGTCGCCCGCGCCCTCTGGCTGCTGCTCGAACGCGGCGCCCCCGGTGAGGTCTACAACCTGTGCTCCGGGCGGGCCACCCGC
>JAOACN010000601.1 GCA_026417815.1 Chloroflexaceae bacterium
GCGGGTGGAAGCGATCGCCACAACGACACCGGCCAGAGCCGTGCCCCACAAGCTGTACAGATACCAGCGCGCGGCCCGCGGCAGTGTGTTCATTGTCTTCTTATCCTGTGGCGGCGCGTGGTGTCCGGGGACCACAAGGCCCGAGTTCGCCGATCCCTGACGGTTCGTCGGGTCGCTGCATATCACGAAGCTTACCTGGAGCTCATCCAGAGAACCAGGTTATCCGTTCCGGGAGGGGCGGTCCTCCCGGACCCCCTCAGGCAGGGGCGTGGGGAACGCCAAGTTCCCCCCCGCCTGCAAGAGTTATTTGAACGGCTAAGCACAACGGTAGTAGCTGTAGCGCCCATGGGCAATCGGGCCGGCGCCGGAAACCCGCCGGACAGGCCGTGAGAACCGGCAGCAGCACGAAGTATAGCGCATGACTCGATCCATTCCGCTACAAAAAAGCGAGCAGAAGGGAAGAACCCCTTCTGCTCGCCCGGATCGGGAATACCTATCTGCCTAGGCCCACTTGCCTTCGGCGCCTGCCGCCAGGAGAAGCGAGGCGATCGCCCCCATCAGCAGAGAGACCTTGATGTAGAGGTTCAAGGCGTGCCACTTCATCTTCGGAGACCCCTTTCTTCGCTGTTGATAGCTATCACCAGTGTGTACGGGTCCCCTCCGCTCCGCTTCGGGCAATCTGCCCAGTTCCGTCCCGACACCTCGATTGTGTACCTCCCGATCCGCGGCGGAATAGTAACAAAAAAGTTGCGACTTTGCAAGTCGCTCATAGGTTCGGACAGGGATGATGCTCAGTCTTTGGGGCAAGCCCCGGGCGCCAGTCGCTGGTTCTGGCGGCGTAGCCGCCAGAACCAGCGAAAAAACGCTCTGTCGGGCGGCTGCGCCGGCCCAGGTCCCACCGCCGGGGGGGGAGCTCTCAGGTGTAGGGTTTTTCGAGGGAGAAGGGATTTTCGGCATTCCAATGCGCTTGCGATCCTCACCCCCCTGCCCCCTCTCCACCATAGGTGGAGAGGGGGGAGTTGGGCGTCCCAATGCTCCAGATGGCGCATGTGACGCGAGGATGTGCCGGAAAACCCTACACCTGAGAAGGGGGGGAGATTGCTCAGCCCTGTGAGTTGGGATCGCTCAACAGCCGCTCAACCCGGCGGTTGGCCGCGTCGAGCACGGCGCGGGCCGCCGCGGTGGCCTCGTCTTCGCGCACGACGCTCACCCCCAGGAGGGCCTCAAAGCTGCCTTCGAGCACGAAGGAGAGGTGCGTCAGGAAGGTGTCAAGCTCACCCAGGGGTTGGCGTTGCAGCCGTTCGAGTCGAAAGGACCCCCGCGCGCCAATGGCGCGGTTGAGGGCCTCGATCGTGGCCGCGGCGGCCAGCATGGAACGTGACGCCACTTCTCCGCTGTCGCAGGCGCTGCCCTCGAAGCGTCGCTCCTGCAGGGCCAGGCGCACCTCGACCTGCGTGCCCGCTTCACCAGCGGCGGTCGTAACCTCCAGAAGTTGCAGCCGGCGTCCCGTGGTGGTTTCGCGTTCTGCAACCTGCACCAGGCTGATTTTGCGATGGTCGAGCCGCACTCCACCGCGCACATAGAGGATCGACTCGATGTCGCGCACGATCTGCTTGGGGTTCCGCTGGGGTGTGCCGACCACGTGAATCTCGTCAATCTGGCCCTGGGGGTCGGTGATCAGGCGCGCCGCCTGAACGCCGCGGACCTGGTAGATCAGTTGCTCGAGCAGCATCGGACCAGTCGGTAGGGCATCTGCGGTCATGGTTGTTCCTCCATGAGTACTTTGGCACAAACCTGCCTGTCGGGCGGCCAGCGGGAGCATAACCCTTCAGGTTGCGGCCGGGGAAGCCAGGTTTCCCCGCGCCCCTGCCTGTGGGGCGGCCAGCGGTAACGCAACCTTCCGGGTCGTGGGCAGGGAAACGTTATGCGCTTCGTATGCGGTCTCGCAGAATGATCAAATGGTCGCTCATTGACCCGTGCCCAGCGGCGGGGCGCGCGAAGGGGTCGAGGTAGGCGTAGGGGACGAGGCAGGGGGAGCGGCGAGAGGGCCGCGAATCGTCCAGTAGCAGAGGATTGCGATGCCGAGGGTGAGCAGCACATCGCCGAGGCTAAAGACATTGGCGAAGGGGATGCCGGCGGGTACGGGGAAGATGTCGGTGAGAATCCAGAACCGGACGTCCGTGGTAGCGAGGGAATTATTATCTACCGGCAGGCCCTCGCCCGCATAGCCCTCCAGACGGCCGGCGTACTGCGCCGCCGCGGGATCCACCGGCATATAGCCGCCGTTCGCGGCAATGGCGATCGTGTTCAGCAGCACGCCAGCGGCGATCAGCAAGGCGCCGGAGAGGTGGCGGTTCAGCGCGATCCAGACCACGAGGAGCGCCATCGAGAGCAGGTAGAGGGGAGCGGTGGCGAAGGGGATCAGCGGCGCGTCGCGAAAAGGGGTGAAGATCAGCAATTGCAGGCCAAAACTACCCAGTACCAGGGGTAACCAGCGGAGCTTAAGGGTGGCGAAGTTCCGTAGTGAGCCGCCGCGGGCCAGGGCTACCGCAATAACGATCAAGACAACCAATCCTCGGAGCATGCCTTTCCTCCACGCAGATGTGCGCGCAGCCATAAGCTGCCGTGGCGCGTACACCGACGGATCGCACCGGGTTCGAACACGAGGAACTATCTGGCAACAATATGAGCTTCGGCTGATCGCTGACAGAGTTATCTTACCATATTTTTAGAAATGCGTAGCGGGGTTTGCCGGCTGCGGAAGGAGTGGGGGCGGGCCGGTCGCCCCTGGAGGAAGGGTTCTATCGGGTGTGGCAAGATGGCGTGCCAGTGACCGGGCGCCCACAGCCGGGGCTGCGCCTGACAGGTTGCATTAGAAACCCTTGACGCCCGCTGGCCGGGGGCCTATGATGATCCTGTTTCGCGCCTCATCGCCGCTGCTTGCACACTGATAGAGGGAACGGCCCATGGCACGCACGCCTGTGATCTTTGTGCCCGGTCTGTGTGGCTCATTTAACCTGATGGTCCTGCTCGATTTCCAGGGGCCGCGGCTCACCGGTTGGAACTTCCCGCCGTTCATCAGCTACGGAAAAGGTTTCCTTGAGGCCTTCGAAGCGGCTGGTTACATCCGGAACAAGGATCTGTTCGTGGCCTTCTACGACTGGCGCAAGTCGGTGCAAGACGCGGCGCGCCTGTACCTCAAGCCGTGGATTGACCGGGCGAAGCGCGCCGCTCGCGCCGATAAGGTCATCCTGGTAGGTCATAGTATGGGTGGGCTGGTGGCGCGGAGCTACATCCAGAGCTCCGCGTATGCGGATGATGTCGCCTGGCTGTTTACCCTGGGCACGCCCCATCGCGGCGCGGGTGAGGCCTACTACGCCTGGGGCGGCGGCCAGTTGCGAGCCGATCCCGCCGTCAAAGCGGTCTTTGATGTGTACCTCTGGTATCTCCGGCACGCCCATCCCTTCCAGACCCAGCTTGACCCGTTGCGGACGATCCGCACCCAGGCGCCGGGCATCCGCGATCTGCTGCCGATTGATGATTACCTGCTCAATCATCAGGGGCCTCCGCTCCCCAAGCCCGAGTCATCGCATCGGGAGCGTAACCTGGTGGGCCTGATGCTGAACCAGCCGGCGCAACTGGATCTGCTGGCCCGGCGCGCATCGGTCACGACGATCAGTGCGACCGGCTTTCCGACCATCCGGGCGATCGTGGTGGGGGGCCCGCCCATTCCTCCGGGGGATCCGCCGCGTTTCCCCGATGGGGAGCCGGTGCAGGACGAGGTTGACACCGACGGCGACGGCACCGTGCGTCGTGCCAGCGCCGGCCTGCAACATCCGGGCATAAGCGCGCCGAAGACCCTGTCCGGCGTTGGTCACGGGGTGTTGCCGCATCATCCCCAGGTGTTGAACGAGATCCTCCAGGAAATTAAGGACTCTATTCAAAGGGATCTTCCCATACCTGCGCTCGGCGCGCCGCCGGTGGAAGAGACGAAACTGGTGGTGCTCACCGCCTCGCCGGTGACCATGGTGGTGGAGACGCCGGCCGGTCCGCCCCTTCCCAGCGGGGGCGTCCTGGGCGCCCCGCTCGAGGTGGTGGGCGCTCCCCTGCGCCGGCGGCGGGTACGCGCCCGCGATCACGGTCACAGCGGGAAACATCTCAACATCGCCGTCATCCCCAACCCGCCCGCGGGGGCCTACCGCGTGCATCTGCACGGCACCGCGACGGGTAGCCTGGCCCTCGGGGCCATGCTCATCAGCGCGGAGCAGGTGACCGTCCTCGGCGCCGCCGAGGGCGCGCCGGAAATCACGGCGGCCGAGACCCGGCATACCGAGATCAGCACCGTACACGGGCAGGTGGCCGATGGGACGGATCTCTTCTACGAGGTGGTGGTCACGGATGTGACCACACCGCCGGATGTGCATCTCGACGCGCGGGCCACTGCCGCCGACGCGATGGCGAAACTGCGCGCGGCTGCGGGCGGTGGCGCGGTGCTCGGTGGCGTCCCGGCGGAGGTGCTGGGTAAGGCGCCGCCCAAGGTGCGCGCAGCCGCCGAGGTGGTGCTGGGCGAGGATACGGCCGCCGCCGAGGCGGCGCTTGAGACGCTTGGCGGCGCCGAAGCGGCAGGAATGGTTGACGCCCTCACGGTCGTCGCCCGCGATGTTGTCGGCGCCCAGGACGCGGCGCTTGCCGAGGCGCTCATTATGCAGTTGCAGGCGTTAAAGACGGGGTAGTCCGCTGGGTCTGCCCACCCCCGGAGCAGCCGGTTGGGCCCATGGTTCCACAGAGCTGTGTTGTTCCTGCGCGGCGCCGTACCCCTCGCGCTGGTGGCGCTGGCGCTGGTCGGCGTGCCGACGCTGCTGGCCTGGTGGTTGCTGGGCGGGCCGCTGGGATGGCGCCACCTGCTCATCGGGGTGGCCGGCGCGGTGATTCTCTTCGCCCTGGGGGGGCTGGCCCTGGGCTGGGCCATCGGGCGGCTGCGGCAGGATCTGTAGTTCAGGCGGCGCGGTGCACGGCGTAGTCGGCGACGCGCGCCAGGGCTTCACGCCCCGGACCAGGGGGGAGTTGGGCGAGCATGCCGCGGGCGTCTTCGATGCAGCGCAGCACCTCGGCGCGGGTTGGCGCGAGGCCATGGCGCCGCACCTCATCCACGGCCCAGCTTTGCTCGGCGGCATCGTCGCTGTCGAGGGCGGCCGTCAGGCGCGCGCCATCGCCGAGGGCCGCGGCGAAAATGAGGGGCAGGGTCACGGCACCAGCGCGAAGGCTGGCGCCGGGCGCCGCGCTCCCATTCCGTTCGGTGAAATCCCGCGCCTCGTCGCCGAGGCGCAGGGCCAGTCCCAGTTCGTGGCCGAAGCGACCCAGGATCTCGATCTGCCCCGCATCGGCGCCCCCGGCGGCGGCGCCCGCCTTGCAGGCAGCCACGATGAGCGCCGCGTCCGTATGGCCGATGCGTTCCAGATGGCGCGCTCGCCCCTCCTCCAGCGGCTGTAGCGGCGCCGCGGGCATCAAGATCCCCTCCGTGATGTGCTTGACCGCCTCGCTGAAGAAAATGATCACTCGCGGGTCAGGACTGAGGGCCATCTCCCCGGCGGCCAGGGCAAACAGGTAGTCGCCGACCATGAGCGCCACGCCGTGGTTCCAGGGGCCAACGCGCGGCTGGCCACGGCGGCGTTCAGCTTCGTCCACCAGATCGTTGTGGGTTTGCGTCGCGGCGTGGATCAATTCGACCGCCGCCGCGGCGTGGATGACCCGTTCCAGATGATAACTGGCGGTTTGCGCGGCCAGGAGTACCAGCGCGGCCCGTAACCGCGGCACGTCTGGTGGTGACAGGTGCGAACCGGCGACGCTGATGACCGCGGCGCGGGCGCGCGTCCGCTCGTGGATAATCTGCTCCACCTGTTGCAGATCGGCGCTCAGGGTGGGAGAAAATGCTACTTGTCGCATGGTTTGCCGCTGCTGCTTCAGGCGTGCTGTACCTTCTTTTAATGTATTATACGTCGCAATTGCAATTACGTATGACCCGGGGCCGATACAACGCCCGTTTCCAGCGGTCGGGTCTGGAGCAAGCCCAACATCCGTGCCGCACGACCGTGTGTTTGGGGAAGGGCTTTGCCCTTTCCCAAACACACCGCCCCACGGCCCGCTGAAAAGGCAACGACCGCACCAGAGGGTGCGGTCGTTACTCCCTGGCGGGGCTGGTGCGGATCGAACGCACGACCGGCCGCTTAGAAGGCGGCTGCTCTATCCACTGAGCTACAGCCCCGTGTCTGGCTGTACTATAAACCAGACGTGGAACGGTGTCAAAGCCCCGCAGGGGCAGCCGGGGCCAATGCAATGTCTTTGGAGCAAGCCCCGGGCCCCATGCATTGGTCGCTGGTTTGGGCGGCTACACCCCCAAACCAGCGACCATGACCGTATCGGGCGGCGTAGCCGCCCCAACTCCCCTGCCGGAGGCAGACGTTGCAT
>JAOACN010000645.1 GCA_026417815.1 Chloroflexaceae bacterium
AGATGTGTATAAGAGACAGAAGTAACCGTGGCTCGCTGGAACGAACGGGTGCAGCGCCGTAAGGAACTGGCGCAACTGCAGGAACGGCTGGAGACGCGCAAACTGGTGGACCGGGCCAAGGGTTATCTGATGGATCACCAGGGCCTGAGCGAGGCCGAGGCCTTTCGCAAGATCCAGCAACTGGCGATGAACAGTCGCAAGACCATGCGCGAGGTGGCGCAGGCCATCTTGCTTGCCAGGCAGTTGAGCGCCTGATGGCGCTCCAATCCACTTCCTGAGACATCTCCCTGCTGGCCTCCGCGGCGGGGGCGCCCTTGCCAGGGGACGGGAAAAGCATGTTTCCCCGCATCTTTCCAGCCGGCGCCACGGGTGCGGGCGCCCGTGCGGCAGCAGGGGTCCCCTCCAGGCGGAGGGACCTGGAAGTGAACACATGTACGCACTTCTTTCACCATGTTGTAAAGGTGCGGGCCAGGGTAGTTGTGGTATGCTCACCTCGCAGAAGAAGCGAAGGAGACGACCATGGCTCACGCCGCCCCGAACCAGCCTTGTCTGACGCGCCATGCCGTGATCCTGGCGGCTGGCGAGTCGACCCGCACCCGCCCGCTCACCCTCCACCGCCCGAAGCCCCTGATCCCCCTGCTTGGTCGTCCGCTCCTGGCCCACATCCTCGATGCGCTGGCGGGTCTGGTTGATCGGGTCACGCTGGTGGTCGGCTACCGCGCAGAGATGGTTGAGGCCGCGTTTGGGACGGAGTACCGCGGCATGGCTTTGCGCTACGCCCGCCAGGAGGTGATGAATGGCACAGCCGGGGCGCTGCTGGCGGCCGGTCCGATTGACGAGCCGTTTTTCTTACTTTACGGCGATAATCTGGTGGCGCATGAGGATATCGTAGGGGTATGTCGCGCGCGCTACAGCGTGGCCGGGTTGCGCGTGGCCGACGCTCGTTCCTTCGGGGTGCTGGAGCTGGTGGATGGGACGGTGCGCCGGATCGTCGAGAAGCCGGCGGATCCGCCGCCCGACGCGCTCGCCAATGCCGGCGTGTACCACTTTGATGGAGCGGTCTTTCCGCTTCTGGGACGGATCGCGCCTTCACCACGGGGGGAGTTGGAACTGACCGACCTGATTGGCGCGTTGGCGGCGGAGCAGCCGGTGCGGGCCCACATCTGTACGGGCCACTGGGTTCCGGTGGGCACGCCATGGGAGGCGCTGAGCGCAGCGCAGTTTTTGCTGACGCAGCGGGGGGCGGAGCAGGTCTGGCTCCACCCCGAGGCGCGGGTGGAGCCAGGGGCGCAGATCATTGGCCCGGCGGCAATTGACGCGGGTTGCGTGGTGCGCGCTGGCGCGGTGGTTGCGGCCTCGGTGCTCGGCGTGGGCGCGGTTGTGGGGCCGGGGGCGCGGGTAGCGTACTCGTGGCTCGACGACGAAGCGCGCGTCGGCGCGGGCGCCAGGCTTGAGGCGCGGGTGTTTGAGGAGACGCAGCCCGTGGCCGAGACGCGGGGGTTGCTAAGCCGCGCGCAGTTGATGACCCGCGGCGCGGTGCTGGCGCGGGGTGTCAGCGTGCCCGATGGAGCGGTGATCGAGCCGGGGAGCATTATCAGGGCCTGATCGGATCCCGGCAGGGAAACAAGACTTCCCCTCACAGGAGAGGTTCGGAGGGGCGAAGCCTCTCCGAACGCCTCTCCGGTGTGGCGCGGCGAAGCCGGGCCGCACCGGAGAGAAAACCCTGCGAGGGCCGCAGGCCCTCGCAACGCCCGCCGAGACGACGTCTCGTTGTAGCATCAGGGCAACCGGCTTGCCGCCGGCGACCGGGCGCTCGATCGGTCTACCACATCCGTTGCAGCAGGTTCAGCAGATCCTCCTCAGTGGCGTCGCGCGGGTTCCAGAACATGGCTGCCTCGACGACGGAGAGGGCGGCGAGTTCGGGGAGGGCTGACTCGGGGATCTCCACGTCGCGCAGGCGAAGGGGCAGACCGCAGTCGGCGGCCAGGTTCTTCACCGCGGTGATCCCGTCGGCAATGACCTCCTCATCGCTGCGCCCGCCAGTATTCACCCCCATCGCGCGGGCGATGCGCACGTAGCGTTCAGGCGCAACCGGGGCGTTAAACTCCATGCCATAGGGCAGAATGATCGAATTGAGCGTCCCGTGGTGCACGGGATAGTGGGCGCCGATGGCGTGGGAGATGGCGTGCACGACGCCGAACCAGCTATTCGAGCAGGCCACGCCGGCCATGCACGAGGCGAGGAGCATCTGGCTGCGGGCCTCGAGGTTGTTACCCTGGTGCACGGCATCGCGCAAATGGTTGGCGATAAGGTCAATCGAAGCCAGGGCCAGGCTATCGCTGAACGGGTTGTTCTCGGTCGAGACGTAGGACTCGATCGCGTGGGAGAGGGCGTCCATCCCCGTAGCAGCCGTAAGGCGCGGGGGAAGGGTGAGGGTCAACTCAGGATCGAGCACCGCGATATCAGGCATCAGATAACGACTGGCGAGACTGATCTTGCGGTTCTCGTCCTCGTCCTTGATCACGGCGACCACGGTCACCTCGCTGCCCGTGCCGGCGGTGGTCGGGACGGCGATCATCGGCGTCAGCGGCTGGATGATCGTATTGTAGCCTTCATACTGAGGGATCTCGCCACCGAGGGTGAGCAAGATACGCATGCCCTTGGCCGTGTCAATCGGGCTGCCACCGCCGAGGGCAATGAGCAAATCGGCGCGCGCCGCGCGGGCCGCCTCGGTGGCCTCGTTAACGGTTGCCAGCGACGAGTTGGGGGGTACATTATCGTAGATGCCGACCACTTCAGCGAAGCCTTCAAGCCCCGCCAGCACCGGTTCGAGCAAGCCGGCCGCCACCACCCCCTTGTCGGCGACGATAAACGCGCGTTCCGCGGAGAGTTCCTGGGCCAGGGAACCTAACTCCCGCGCCAGACCCGCCTTATATTGCACCCGCGCCCTCAGGCCGAACTCGAAAAACTCCTGCATACCCCACCGTCCTTTGGCTCACTGCGTCATGCCGTGAGTCCATTATACGGGGGCTGTGAAGGGGGGGCGGGACATCACGTGATGTGAGTCTTAGCGGTCCGTGAAGGAAGTTTCCTGGCCTTTCCGTCCCCCTCCCAGCCTCCCCCCGTTGGAGGGAGGGGCCGGGCGCCCTCCCCCAGCGGGGGAGGATTGGGGAGGGGGCGGAGGTTTAGCGAAAGACTTTGTTTACAGACCACCTGGTGGTCTGTGAATTAAGATTTCTGCCATTTGTCACCCCGCGCGGGCGTTGCCCTGAGCCCTTCGCTGCGCTCAGGGTAAACTCCGCCGAAGGGCTCGGGGTGACACCAGGGCTGATGCACCGTCCGCCTCCAGCGGGGGTAGGGGCGGACAGGCTATCCGATACGGTCATGGTTCGTCGGTTTTGGCGGCGTAGCCGCGGAAACCGACGAACCAGTGGAGTTTGGGGGCTCGCCCCAAAGACTTCGCATGCGCCCTGGGGTGACGCAAACCGGAAAATGCTCAGCGTTCGGCCAGAAGCATGGCGATGTAGTTCAGGGTGGCGCGCCGGGCCTGGGGATGCAACTGGCGCCACAGGTCGAGCAGTCGAAGCTCGTCGGCGCCGCTGACGGCGGTTGGGCTGAGGGATGCCAGCGCGGGAGCGCCCGGGACGGGCGCGTGATTTGGCCCGGACAGCGGGGCGGCCAGTTCCGGGGTCGCCGGACCGGCGACCGCTGCGGCCCGCTCTTCGGTGGCCGGTCGGGCGGGTGCGAGGGCGCCACCGTGCTGCTGGACCGTGTTGGCGATAATCACACTGGCCATTTCGTAGGCAGGCACGCCGAGCACCTCGGCCAGGCGCCGGGCCTGATCGGCGTCGGGCAGGGTCTGGTTGTGCAGATAGTTGCGCAGCGCCCCATCACTGATTCTGGTCGCGCGGGTAAGTTTGGCGCGCGAGAAGCGGCCCTCCATTCTGGCCTGGAGCCACTCACCGAAGTTAGGAGCGGCAGTGGGCGTGAGTTGCATTCGCCGCCGCACTTCGTCCACGGGCATATCGAGGGCCTGGCCGATCAATTCGAGGGTGCGCTGACGGGGGCGCTGCGAGGTGCCGCTGATAAACTGGCGGAGCGAGATGGCGCCAACATTGATCGATTGGGCATAATTGCTGAGCGACTGCCCGTTCTCCATTGCCGCGTAAAAGAGCAATACCGACAGGGGGGCATTCTCCGGAATAGTGCCATTGTATGGCATAGCCAGACTCCTACCGAGCCACAAGCGGCTCTCACAGCATCACGGGAAACCTGAGTCATACCACGATTAGGGAACATGACAATCGGGCGCGCCACGCCGCCAGGGACACGAAAACAAGGCCGAGTGTAGAGAATGGCCCGATCATGGACCTGTCTCTTTTACACATCTGACGCTGCCGACGAGCGGCCTAGTG
>JAOACN010000719.1 GCA_026417815.1 Chloroflexaceae bacterium
CGCTACGGCCTCCCCGCCTATGTTCAGCGCAGGACTTGCCGGATGCACCACTAAACCCTCCCAGCCCCCGTACGGACGCAGCGGGCTGCGTCCGTACGGGAGCCGCAGCGCGCTACGTCCGTACGGGAGCCGCAGCGCGCTACGGCCTCCCCGCCTATGTTCAGCGCAGGACTTGCCGGATGCACCACTAAACCCTCACAGAGCTTGCTATTTTTACGTCACAGTGCCTGTAGACATGCACAATCTCTTGCGTATAATACAGCTTAATCGGTATGAATTTTCGCGGTAGCGAAATGGGCGCTCCGTGCAATACGAACATATGTTCCAGGAGTATTCCGAATGAGCCCACTCCGCCGCTCGATACTGATCGTCTCGCTGATCATTCTGTTTCTGCTTTCCTGGCTGCGCGCGAGCCTTGGGCTCGGTATCGGGTGGACGGGGGTGCTCTGGGATACGCTGCGGGTGTTTCTTCCTGCCGCCCTCCTGCTCGCCTTCGCCTTTTCCATCCAGCGGATCCCGCGCGAGCCTCACATAGCCGCGGTGCGTCGGGATCTCTTTGGCTCGCTGGAGATGATCGAGGATCGCGGGTTCTGGCACGTTCCCGGTCTGTACAAGACCCTGGCGCGTATGCCGGCCTACCCCCTGCTCTTCGAGCACGAGGTCGAAAACATTGACACCCGCACGGCCTGGTTGAGCCCTATTCAACGGGTGCGGGTGCGGTGCACGTACCAGGTGACGAACGCGCTCACCTGCTACGAAACCTCGGTCAATCTGTACCAGGTGATCAGGGACCTGCAAACGCGCGAGGGGTTGAGCCAGAGCGACCCGGAGTTATGGCGCCGGGTGCTGTTGATGTTGATGAGCATCTCGCTGGACGACTGCCTCCGCGATGTGGTGTGGGACTGGCCGGCAGACAACGACCCCTACGCCCTCAGCCTGAACCGGCGCCGCCTGGCCGAACAGTTGCTGCAACGCATGCGCGCCACCGCCCGTGACTGGGGCATCTACGTGAGCGAGATCGTGCTTGAGTCGATCACGATTGATCAGGAGCTTATCAAGCGGAAGAACCGCAACAAAGACAACGAGATCACCGAGGCCCAGCACAAGGCGAAGATCGAGGCAGTAGGCATCCAGACCCGGGGCGTGGCCGAGGCCGCGGTGCGCGCTCGCACGGTCCGGCGCATCCTCGAGGAGTTGCGGGACATGGGAGAGTTGCCCCGGCTGGATGAAAACACCATCGCCCAGATCGTCCGCGCCGCAATGTACAGCGACGGCCAGATGATCGGGCGTGGCCCCCTGGAGCGCAGCAACGGGGCCGGTCCGGCGAAGACGCCCTGACCATTGGTAGCGGCGCCCGCGCCGATTGTAGCCGCCTCTTATCCTTCTATGCCGAACGCAGGGATTATACTGATAGCAGGCATCGTCCCCATGCCACACAAGGAGGTGTGCCATGCGCGTCCGGCAGCATTACGATGATCAACTCCTGGCGCTTCACAACGAAGTGGTCAGCCTCGGAAACCTGGTCGTAACGGCGATTACCCGGGCCCTGGAGGCCCTGGCAACCAACGATCTGGAACTGGCCCGCGAGGTCCGGGCGGCGGATCTGCGCGTGAACCAGGCCCAGCAGACCCTCGAGTCCCACGCCTTCTTGCTCATCGCCACCCAGCAGCCGGTGGCCCGCGACCTGCGCAGCATTCTGTCGGCCATCGTTGTGGGGAGCGAGCTGGAACGTATCGGCGATTACGCCAAGGGCATCGCCCAGTTCGTCATCGGTCCCGACGGCCCGCTGACCTTGCAGCCGCCCCCCGAACTGCTCGACCTGGGCGCCGTTGCCGTTGAGACGCTGCGGCAGGCCCTCACCGCATTTGCCGACCTCGACGCGGCGCTGGCCCAGGCGGTCGGCGCGAAGGAAGAGCAGGTTGACCAGCTCTACGATAAGGTGATCGCCATTATCGGCGACGCTATAGCGCACAATAAGGAGCATGCTCCGCGCGCCGCCGATCTGCTCTTCATTGCCCACAATCTGGAGCGTATCTCCGACCGGGCGACCAATATCGCCGAGCGCGTGATCTTTCAAACCAGCGGTGAGACGGTGCAGTTGAATCCTTAGTTCTACAAAGAGACTTCTCCTTGCAGGGGAGGTTTGGAGAGGCTTCGCCCCTCCAAACCTCCCCTTTCCGGTGCAGCGCGGCGAAGCCGCGCCGTACCGGAAAGGGGAATCCTGCGGGGGCCGCAGGCCACCTCACCTGGCGGTTTGGAGGAAGGGTGGGGCAATCGGGTTTCCCCACGTCCCTGCCTGCAGTGAGGGTCTGGTCCTCCCAGGAAAAAACCGTTACCCCCTCGCGGTGGAGGGTCGAGCCCTCCACACTCAATTCTCCGCCCGGTGGAAGGTTTCGGCCAGGGGCAGGCCGAAGGCTTCGCCGCGCTCGCGCGACCAGGTTCGCAGCCGTTCGGCCAGTTCGCTCTGGTCCTCCCCAAGCTGGCTGACGTGGCACCGCAGGGCGGCCAGTTTGGTCTCAAAGGTCTCCGACACGTCCACCGCGTGGTTCAGGTGGGGCGCGCCCATCACGTAGAGTTCGCGCACGCGGCTGGGGGCCAGGCCCTCGGCGAGCAGTTCGGGAAAGTCCCAGCCATTCTGGGCGGCGGGGTAGACCGCGGCGATGGTGGCCTCGCCCGCCGCCAGGTGGTCGGGGTGAAAACGACCCAGAGAATAGTTCGGCGTCCAGACCCGCTCCGGCGACTGGCAGACGACGCGGTAGGCGCGGGTGCGGCGGATCTGGCGCACGATCTCGCGGCGGAGTTCCAGCGTCGGCAGCAACAGGCCGTCGGGGAAGTCGAGGAACACTACCTCTTTGATGCCCAGCACGGCGGCGGCGGCCTGCTGCTCGGCCTTGCGCACCTGTGAAATGCGCTGCCGGGCCTCGGGGCCGACATCGGTGGCGTCGTCGGGGCCGCCCGAGGCGCCGTCGGTGCAGATCACCAGGGTCACTTCCCACCCCTCGCGCGCCCAGGCGGCGATCGCGCCGCCGCAGCCGAACTCCGCGTCGTCGGGGTGGGCCACCACCACCAGCACCGTCCGCGGACGCTCCTCCTCTGTCGTGGTCATACCTTCTCTCCTCAGGGGGTGTTACGCACCCCGACGCCTGCTGGAAGGCGGGGAAACCCGGTTTCCCCGCGCCCCTGCCCGCCGGGAAAGCACGCTGGCGCAACCTTGCTTGCATTGTACAATACGGCTGAGACGGAGGGGCGCGGGGCGGCTACGCCGCCCCGCACCTTCCCCGAACGTGCCCGATGCGTCAGGAAAGGATTTCCTTATGACCTACGCTCCCACGCCTGCGGATAAGTTTACCTTTGGCCTCTGGACAGTGGGCAACCCCGGGCGCGATCCCTTCGGCGAGCCGGTGCGCCCGCGCTACGACCCGGTGACCCTCGTGCACCTACTGGCCGAGGTCGGCGCCTACGGGGTCAATTTTCACGACAATGATCTGGTGCCCATTGACGCCACCCCCGCCGAACGCGACCGCATCGTGCGCGACTTCAAGGCCGCCCTGGACGCCACCGGCCTCGTCGTGCCCATGGCGACGACGAATCTCTTCAGCGACCCCGCCTTCAAGGACGGGGCCTTTACCGCCAACGATCCCCAGGTGCGGGCCTACGCCTTGCAGAAGGCCATGCGCGGCATTGACCTGGGGGTGGAGTGCGGGGCCGAGTTGTACATCTTCTGGGGCGGCCGCGAGGGCACGGAGACCGATGCCGTCAGGGACCCGCGCGAGGCCCTCAAGCGTTACCGCGAGGCGATCAATTACCTCTGCGCCTATGTCAGGGACCAGGGCTATCCCCTGCGTTTCGCCCTCGAACCCAAGCCCAACGAGCCGCGTGGCGACATCTACCTGGCGACCGTGGGCCATGTGCTGGCGTTTATCGCTACCCTCGACTACCCCGAGATGGTCGGCGTCAACCCCGAGGTGGCCCACGAGACCATGGCCGGCCTGAACGTGCTCCACGGCGTCGCCCAGGCCTGGGAGGCGGGCAAGCTCTTCCACATTGACCTGAACGACCAGGTGATCGGGCGCTACGATCAGGATTTCCGGTTCGGCTCGGCCAATCTGAAGGCTACCTTCTTCCTGGTGAAGTTTCTGGAGGATGTGGGCTTTGATGGCCCGCGACAGTTTGACGCCCACGCCTATCGCACCGAAGATCTTGAAGGAGTCAAGGATTTTGCCCGCGGATGCATCCGCACCTATCTGATCCTCAAGGAGAAGGCGCGTCGCTGGAACGCCGACCCCGAGATCCAGGCCCTCCTGGCCGAGATCAACGCCGGCGACCAGGGTCCCGTTGCCTACAGCCGCGAGCACGCCAGCGCGCTCAAGGCCCGCGCCTTCGATCGGGCGGCCCTGGGGGCGCGGGGTCTGGCCTACGAGCGCCTTGACCAGTTGACCATCGATCTGTTGCTGGGGGTGCGATGAGCTACCTGCTCGGTCTCGACCTGGGCACCTCGGGAGCGCGGGCGGCGCTCGTGGATGCTGAGGGCCGCGTGCGGGCCACGGCAACGGCGGAGTACCCCCTCAGCCAGCCGCGGCCCCTCTGGAGCGAGCAGGACCCCGCCGACTGGTGGCGCGGGGCGCGCGAGGCCCTGCGCGCCGTGCTGGCCGGGAGCGGGGTGCGCGGCGAGGCGGTAGCGGCCCTCGGCCTCACCGGGCAGATGCACGGCGCGACCTTCCTCGACGCCGCCGACCAGGTGATCCGCCCGGCGATCCTCTGGAACGACCAGCGCACCGCCGCGGCCTGCGCCGAGATCACCCGGCGCGTCGGCGCCGAGCGCCTGGTCGCCATCACCGGCAATCCCGCCCTGACCGGCTTCCAGGCGCCCAAGATCCTCTGGCTACGGGCCGAGGAACCGGCCAGTTACGCACGTGTCGCCCGCGTGCTGCTGCCGAAGGACTACATCCGACTGTTGCTCACCGGCGAGGCGGCCACCGATGCGTCCGACGCCGCCGGGACGCTGCTGCTCGACCTGCGCGCCCGCGACTACAGCCAGGAGGTGCTTGAGGCCCTGGAGATCCCCCGCGCCTGGCTGCCGCGCGTCTACGAGGGGCCCGAGGTCACGGGGGGCCTGCGTCCCGACGTGGCCGCGGATCTGGGCCTATCCGCCGGCTTGCCGGTAGTGGCCGGGGGCGGCGACAATGCCGCAGCGGCGGTGGGCGCGGGCGTGATCCGCGCCGGGGTGGTGAGCAGTTCGATTGGCACCTCGGGGGTGCTCTTCGCCCACAGCGACGTTCCGGCGCTCGACCCGCAGGGGCGGCTCCACGGCTTCTGCCACGCCGTGCCGGGGGCCTACCACCTGATGGCCGTGGTCCTCAGCGCTGGCGGGGCCTTCCAGTGGCTGCGCGACACCCTGCGGGCCATTGCCCCGGATCTGAGCTACCCGCGGCTGGTTGAACTGGCTGCGGGCGCCCCGCCCGGCGCTGAAGGGTTGCTCTTCGCGCCCTATCTGACCGGCGAACGCACCCCTCACCTCGACCCGCTGGCCCGCGGGGCCTGGGTCGGCCTCACCAGCCGCCACGGCCTGGGCCACATGGCCCGCGCGGTGATGGAGGGGGTTGTCTTTGCCATGCGCGACGGGTTGGAGATCATGCGCGCCCTGGGCGCGCCGATCTCTGAGATCCGCGCCACCGGGGGCGGGGCGAAAAGCGCCTTCTGGCTGCAACTACAGGCCGATGTGTATGGCGTTCCGGTGCACACCCTCGCCGCCGAGGAGGGGCCGGCCCACGGCGCGGCGCTGCTGGCCGGCGTGGGGGCCGGTCTCTTCGCCGATGTCGCCGAGGCGGTGCATCGCGGGGTGCGCGTGGCAGGCGTCACCGAACCCGACCCGGAACGCGCCCGGCGCTACACCGAGTGCTACGCCGCCTACACCGGGGTCTACCCGGCCCTGCGGGGGACGATGCATCGCCTGGGGGAGGTGTAGAGGTGTGGAGATGTGGAAGTGCTTATTTCAACCTCCACACCTCCACACCTCCACACCTCCACAC
>JAOACN010000727.1 GCA_026417815.1 Chloroflexaceae bacterium
CTGTGGAGGTGTGGAGGTGTGGAGGTGTGGAGGTGTGGAGGTGTGGAGGTGTGGGGGCCGGGGAATGGGGAAACCCGGTTTCCCCATCACCCCTGGCCGGCCCGAGGCCCGGACGCAGTCGCGGGGCGCGGCAGCGCCGGGCGCTTGCGCCGGACGGCGCTCTGTGGCACAATCGTTCGCACGAGGGTTACAACGGGCGGGGAAAGCGGCGATGGCCCATATCCACCAGACCATACGCCTCGATCAGGGCGAACTGACCGCTGGCGCGGTACTGGGGGCGCGCTTTCGCCTTGAGGCGCCGATCGGTCGGGGTGGCCAGGCGGTTGTCTTTCAGGCGGTTGATCTACGTCGCGGCGGCGCGCCAGTGGCGGTGAAGGTCGCCCGCCAGGATCTGGGGGCCGATGCGGGGCGCGAGGCCGCAGAGGTGCTGCGCCGGGAGGCCGGCCTCCTGCGGCGGCTGGGCCATCCGGCCCTGCCGCGCCTGTACGGCCTGGAGCGCGGGCCTCAGCGCGTCTGGCTCGCCCGGGAACTGGTCCCCGGCCAGCCGCTCAGCGTCCTGGCCCGTCAGGGACCATGGCCCTGGCGCCAGGTGCAGCTCTGGGCGGCCCAGTTGTGCGATCTGCTGACCTACCTGCACACCCGCGAGCCGCCGGTGGTGGTTGGGGATCTTAAGCCGGCCAATCTGGTGTGGCGCCCCGATGGCAGCCTGGCGCTGATTGACCTGGGAGCGGCGCATACCCTCACCCGGCGTCCGCCACGGGCGCCGCGCCCACGCCACGGCACGCCCGGCTACGCTCCCCCTGAACAACTCGGTGGTCGCAGTTTCGACGAGCGCGCCGACGTCTTTGCCCTTGCCGTCACCTGCTACGAACTGCTCACCGGTCACGATCCGGCCGCGGCGCCGCTGCAATTTAACTTTGAGGATCTCGAACGGGTCGCGCCGCTGCTCGCCGACGGGCTGCGCGCGGCCCTGGCCTTCAATCTGGCCGAACGCTGCCCCACCGCGGCCGTTCTGCGCTCGCGGCTGGGGGCGCCTACGCCTCCCCGGCGCCTGTTCCTCGGCGGGGGGGCCGAACTGGGCAACCGGCGCGATCTGGAGACGGCGCTGCGGCGCGCCCCCCAGGCTCTTGCCGCGGCGGTGGCGGATGGCAGTCTGGAGCGCTGGTTCGCCGCCCATCCCGATGATAGCCTGGGCGCGCTGCGGTACCGCCTGCGCCTGGCTCGCCTTACGGCAGCGCCCCGCACGCCTCCCCTCGACCTGCTGCTCGCCGCGCTGGCGCCGCCCGAGGGCAGCCCGTTGCTGCAGGTCGCCCCGACCCATCTGGACCTGGGCGTCGTCCCCCTGCGCTCCTGGCGCGTCTGGAGCCAGCCGCGGGCGCTGACGTTGACCAATGCCGCGCTGACCTCGCTGTCCTGGGAACTGGAGTGCCCGGCGCAACCTGATGCCGACGTGCGGGTGCTCGTCGCCGGCAAGGCGCAGCGCCGGGCCGCCGGGGTGCTTGCCGCGGGGGAACAGACGCGCCTGGAGGTGGTGGCCATGGGCAAGGCGGGCGCGCGTTCCGGCGCGCTGCGCCTCCGCTGCGGCCAGCATTACTGGAGCATTCCGTGGGAAGCTCAGGTTCGACCGGGGGTGATGCTGGCCGGCCGTCACGTGGAGCGGCTAGAGGATCTCGACCTGCGCCATCCTGACCTTGCGCCAGCACTGGAGGCGCTGCTGGAGCAGGGCGTGCTCACGCGCTGGCTTGGGGCCATCCAGCGCCGCGATCTGGCCCGCAAGATTGGAACCGCCCTCCCCCACACTCAGGACGCGCTCCAGCGGCGCCTGCTGGTGGGGCGTCTCCTGCACACCCTCGCGCCCGAGCGCTTCCCGATCCTCCAGGTGCGTGGTCTGCACGAGACGGCAGCGCGCCCGCTCATTGCCGGCGAGCCAGCCTATGCCCTGATCGAGATTGACAACCTGGCCGCGCCCGAGCTGGCCCTCGTCTGCCGGAGCCACACGCCCTGGGTTGAGGTGGCCGCCGCGCCTGCCACCCTCGAGGCCCGGTCCACCAGCCGCATCGCGCTGCGCCTGCTGCCCCCGGCGGACCTGCACGGCCCCCAGGAGATCGTTCTGCACCTGGCGGCCGGGGCGCTTCCCCTGACGGTGACGATCCCCGTGCAGATCAACCCGGCGCACTGGTGGCAGCGCCTCTGGCGGCTGTTCCGGGTCTCCTGAGCATACACGGAGGGGGATGGGGAAACCAGGTTCCCCCATCCCCCTTCAATCGCTCCCCCTGGGCGGGGGTGTGGGGAAACCCGGTTTCCCCAACCGTTCCATCAGTTCACCCGGTAGACGCTGCTCACCAGATTGAGGAAATACTGCTCAATCTCCGCCGTGAGGGCCAGTTCTTCGGGCGTAAGGGGCAGCCTGCGCACCTCCTCGAAGAACCAGCGCACCATCGCCGACTGGTGCTGGTAGGTGACGCCGTGGCGCGGCAGGACGCCATGGGCCCAGGTGATCTCCTTGTCCGCAAGTGTGGGCGCTTCAAAGAGCAGCACCGAGCGCACCAGTTCGCTCAAACGCTCCACCGAAACAGCCGCGAGGCGCTCCGAGGCGCTGTAGTTCTCTTCCAGGCGCAGCATGCGCGACAACTCGGGATAGGCGCGCAGCAGGCGTCCCGCGACGTTCTGGCAGATCTGCTTCTGTTGCGCCGTGAGTTGATTGACCAGCCGGGTAGCGGCAAGCGTATCCATTGGCCTTCCCCTTTTTTCACGTGGCGCCTGCGATATGTTCTGAGTATAGCATCCCCTGATTACCTGCGGTTGTTGCATATATTTGAGATCTGCTGTGCAGAAGCTGGGCGTTGGATGATCGGGGAGGGCGTAGCCCTGGCAGACCTTGCGCGCAAGCCGGAGGGTTGCGCTCCATCCCCTCAGCGCCCCACCAGGGGCAGGAAGCTCCGCTCCACCGGGAGCCCGGCCAGTTCGCGCAGGGCGAAGTAGGCGCTACGGCGAAAGGCCGGCTCGCCGCCGGGGTCGTAGCAGGCGCCGCCCGGGCAGCGCGGATCTTCGACGAAGGGGATGCGCACAAGGCCCCAGTGCTGGGCGTTTGGGCCGCTGAGCGGCGGAAAATCCTCGTACTTGAACCAGAACACCACCGGCACATCGCTACGCGCGGCCATCTGGCGGTAGACGGCCCGTAGAAAGGCGGCCTGTCCGGCGCTGTTCTGCTGCACATAGGCGGCGTTGTAGCCGATTTCGGTGATCCAGAAGGGGATTTCGGCAGCCGCGGGACTGGTGGCCCGAAGGGCCTGGCGCAGTCGCAGCCGTACCAGTTCCAGGCGTTGATCAATGCGTCCGACTTCCTCTTCCACCGGCGCGGCAAGGCGGATCTCGGCCGGGTAGGGATGGTAGCCGAGGGCGTCGGCGGGGTAGGCCCCGTAGGAGTTGAAGTAACTGCTGAACGGCTCGGAGGTGTACAGTTCCGCCAGGTAGTCACGGTCGGTCATCAACCGGCGCCCGCTCGGCAACAGGGTCTCGCTCCCTCTGGGGTGCAGGCCGCCGATGACCAGGGTGACTCCGGCGCGCCAGGCGGGATCTTCGGACCGGTGATCGCACTCGTTGCGCTTGAAGCAGCGGTACAGCTTGGTGTGGAGCCGTCCGGCCAGGCCAGGGTCGATTCCCTCGCCGCCGGCGAAGCCCTGTTCGGCCGGCAGGCGATTCTGCTCGTTCAAGATCTCGTAGGCCGCCACGCGCCCCTGGTAGCGGTTCATAATCTGCAGCGCCCGGTCGAGCCACAGGCGCATATAGGGGTTGACGCCTCCGCCGTAGACCGGATCGGTATCGGTCCTGGCAATCAGCCCGTAGGCGCGATCGCGGGGGTCAATGTCCACCAGGCCAAAGCCGAGCAGGCCCATCACCGAGAGACCGTAACGCGGGGCCACCTCGTTGATAAAGTAGTCGTAGCGGGCGATTTGCTCGGCAAACGAGCCTGCGTCCCGGTCGCGCACCAGAAACTCTATGCGCACCCAGCGCGCCCCCGCCTCGGCCAGGATCTGGCCCATGCGCTCCTGGGCCAGGTAGTTGGGCTGGTTGGGGTAGGCGGGATGCGTGCCAAACTCGTACCACGGATCGCGGGCCACGATGCCGATCAGTTCACGCGGCACGGTGGTTGCGGCGGGCGCCTGCGCCCCGGCGGGCGACAACACGACGAGGCTCAGCGTCGCCAGGAAGAGCAGCGCCGCGCTCACGGCCGCGGAGATACGTTGTACGGTCATACGGGTGCTCCCATCAGATACGGTTCCTCTGATTAAACGCGCGGCGGTCGGGTGTCTGGCATGCCCATAGCCGGTTGGAGAGGTGCGGGGAAACCCGCTTTTCCCAGGCCCATGGGAGGGCGGAAGGGCGCGTTCCTCCCAGGAAACGCCCCCTCGCTTGCGCGTCACGGCGGCAGATGCTAGGATGCGCACGGCCGTATCGGTTTACAAGCACAAGGAGAGCAGCGATGAGCGACCTGAAGGCCAGGTTCGAGCAGGCGGCGCAGGAGGTGCAGCAGCTTCCCAGACGCCCGGACAACGACGCCCTGCTCAAACTCTACGGGTTGTACAAGCAGGCCACCAGTGGTGATGTGACCGGGACCCGTCCGGGTATTCTCGACATGCAGGGCCGGCTGAAGTACGATGCCTGGGCCAAACTGAAGGGCCTGAGCCCGGAACAGGCCATGCAGGATTACATCGCCCTGGTGGAACAACTGAAGGCCACGGTCAAGTAGGATGCCCGCCAGCGTCGGGAGGGGAGGGTCCGGGAGGGCTGCGCCCTCCCGGTCTCTTTTTGGTCGTGCGCGTGGCGGTTTCGGGGCCGCCACGCCCGCCAGACTTGTGGTATGCTACCGGGTATGCCAGAACTGATCACTACTCCCGACGGGCTGCGCATCCTGGTAGAGGAACTGCCGCACACCTACTCGGTGTCGGTGGGTTGCTTCGTGGCCGCCGGCGCGCGCCACGAGCCTGACCCGCAGGGCGGCGCGGCGCACTTCATCGAGCATATGCTCTTCAAGGGCACCGAACGGTACCCCTCGGCGCGCCACATCTCCCACGCGGTCGAGGGGGTGGGCGGTTTGCTCAACGCCTCCACGGCCTACGAGTCCACGGTGTACTACGCGAAGGTCGCCACCCTGCACGTGGATCGGGCGCTGGACGTGCTCAGCGAGATGATTCGCCGCCCGCTGTTCGACTTGCAGGAGCTGGAGAAGGAGCGTCGGGTGATCATCGAGGAGATCCGCGGGCTCCAGGATACGCCTGGCGATTGGGTGCACGAGTTGCTGCAACAGGCCATGTGGGCCGGCAGCCCTCTTGGCCGCGACATTGCCGGCAATGTCGAGACGGTAAGCGCCCTCGGGCGCGAGGATCTGGCCTCGTTCTGGCAGCGCCACTACCACCGCGCGAACCTGGTCGTCTCGGTGGCGGGCAAGATCAGCCTGGCGGAGGCGCACGATGCCGTGCGCGCCGCCTTCGACGGGTTGCCCGCTGGCGCGCCCACGCCACCGCAGCCGCGCCCCGTGCCGCGGCCCGGTCCGCGTCTGACCCTCCTCGGTCGCGATACCGAACAGGGGAACTTCTGCCTGGGCCTGCCCGGTCTGCCCTACAGCGATCCCGACCGGCGCCCGCTACAGGTGCTCGACTCGATCCTCGGCGGGGGAATGTCCTCACGACTGTTCCAACTGCTCCGGGAGGAGCACGGTCTGGCCTACAGCATCGGCTCCTACCACAACGATCTCTCCGACGCCGGCATGTGGGTGATTTATGGAAGCGTGGAACCCGAGGCCCTGCGTGACGCCGTGGCCCTCTGCATGGAGATCCTGCGCGATCTGGCCCGCGACGGCGTGACCCCCGATGAACTGGCGATGGTCAAGGAACAGGTCAAGGGGGGGCTGTTGCTCTCGCTGGAGGATACCTGGTCGGTCGCCTCGCGCAATGGCACGCATTTGCTGCGCTATGGCCATGTCGCGCCGGTCGAGCAGGTGATTGCCGAGGTCGAGGCGGTGACCGCCGCCGACGTGCAGCGGGTCGCCCGGCGCCTTCTGCGCAACGAGGCGCTGCACCTGGCGGTGATCGGGCCCTACGACCGCGAGGATCACGAGGAGTTGCAGACGCTGATCGCTACGGGGTTGACGCATCCATAGGGGTCAGACATCCCTGGCTGCGCCCCCGAATCCGCCCGCGGCGGCGTAGCCGCCCTGCACCACCCGGTCCCGCCCGCGGCGGCAGGCTTGTCCTGGCTTCACCACGCC
>JAOACN010000005.1 GCA_026417815.1 Chloroflexaceae bacterium
ACAAAGGAACAGGCGGGGAGGCTACGCCTCCCCGCACCCCTCCAAAGGTGCAAACCTGTTATGTTAAGAAGAAACCAGGTTTTCCCCACACTCAGGACAGCCAGCGCTTACGGCGCTTGTAGTGCTTGACCTCGCGGTAACTCTTGCGCCCGCCAACCTCGTTGAGCCCCAGGTAGAACTCCCGCACGTCGGCGTTGTCCTTGAGGTCGGCGGGCGAGCCATCGAGCACGATGCGCCCGTTCTCCATGATATACGCATGGTCGGCGGCATCAAGGGCCAGACGGGCGTTTTGCTCCACCAGCAGGATGGTCGTGCCCTGTTCCTTGTTGATGCGCTTGATAATGCGGAAGATCTCTTCCACCAGCAGCGGCGCCAGACCGAGCGAGGGTTCATCGAGCATAATCAGGCGGGGGCGGGCCATAAGCGCCCGTCCAATGGCGAGCATCTGCTGTTCGCCGCCGCTGAGGAAGCCCGCGGTCTGATTGCGGCGCTCTTTCAGACGCGGAAAGTAGTTGTAGACCAGTTCGAGATCCTGGGCGAAACCGCCTATCCCGCGGGTATAGGCCCCGGCGCGCAGGTTTTCCTCGACCGTCAGGTGCTCGAAGACGCGCCGCCCCTCCATGACCTGGAAGATGCCCATGCGCACGATCGCCGCCGCGTCCTTCTTGTGGATCGGCTGGTCGAGAAAGCGGATCTCGCCGTCGGTCACTTCGCCGTTCTCCGGCTTAAGCAGGCCGGAGATTGCTTTGAGCGTCGTGCTCTTGCCCGCGCCGTTGGAGCCGAGCACGGCGACGATCCGGCCCTCCGGGACCTCCAGCGACAGCCCCTTGAGCACCAGGACCACGTCGTTGTAGATGACCTCGATATTGTTGAGGGAAAGCATGGTTCATTGCCCCTGCGGGTCGGCGTGTCAGGCGCCCTGACATCGGCCACAAGAAAGTGGGGAAACCGGGTTTCCCCACGCCCCTGCCGGCCAGTGCAATGGACGGCGGTAGGGGCGAAAGCTGTTTCGCCCCTACCGGCCGATCCGTGGTATCCTACTGGGCCGAAATGAAATCGGTGATCGCCTCCCACGCGCCATTCTTGACCTGGAACAGCCGCAGCGACTTCGCGCCGGCGTGGCTGGTTTCGGTGAAGACGATCGGCTGCGTCACGCCGCCGGTGTCGATCTCGCCCATGGTCTGAAGCGTGTTCCTGATGTTCTCGCCGGTCAGTTCCTTGCCATCGGCCAGGGTCTTCTCGATCCCTGCCACCAGGATGGACATGGCCGTCCAGCCCTGGACGAAGGTGCTGGTGGCACCGCCGTAGTCAATGCCCTTCTCTTTGGCGAACTCCAGGGCCACCTTGGCCCCCTCGGCGGCGGGGTCGAAGGGAATGGCCCCGACCACGCCCTCGGCATCGGCGCCGGCGAGCTTGATCAGCAGTTCGTTGGCGCACCAGTTCAGGCAGACGAACTGGATGTCCAGTCCCAGGCTCCTGGCATTCTTGATCGCCAGGGCCGCCGGGGTCGAGACGTTCTGCAAGAAGACGTAGTTGGCCCCGAAGTCGCGGATCTGGGTCAACTGGGGCGTCAGGTCGGTGGCGCCGCGGGGCGAGGGCACCTCCAGCGGCGTCTCGACGCCGTTGGCCTGGGCAAAGGCGGTGCCATCGGCCAGCGGCGAGCGCCCGAAGGGGCTGTCATTGAACAGGTAGGCGAACTTGGGCGCGCCGGTGTTGCCCTTGGCCTTCCAGTCCTCCAGCGCCCACTTCATGGCGATGATCATCTGGTCGGAATAGGTCGGGGCCACCAGGAAGTTGAAGGGCGTCTTGGCCGGATCGGCAAGCTCCGCCGAGTAGGAGGCCGAGATGAAGGGGATCTGGTCCTCGGAGATGCGGCCCTTGAGCGCCTCGGTGTCGCCCGTGCCCCAGCCCGAGAAGACCACTACCTTGTCCTGGGTGACGAACTGGGTGTAAAGTTCCTCCGCCCGCGGCACTTCGTAGGCATAGTCCTGGCTGATCAGTTGCAGCGGGCGTCCGGCCACGCCACCGTTGGCGTTCCGCCAATCAATGTAGGCAATCTGTCCCTTGGAATAGGGGGTTCCCACGTCCGCCGTCGCGCCGGTGAGGTCGAAGATCGCGCCGATCTTGATCGGCTCGCCGCTCGGCGCCGGGGGTGCGCCGGTTGTTCCGCCGCCCGTTGCGCCGCCCGGGGCCGGAGTTGGCGCCGCGGTGGGCGCCTGCTGGCCGCAGGCTGCCAGCGCCAGCACCAGCGCCAGCAGCAGTGCCAGCATGCCGAACCGTCGTTGGTCGTTGCCCATACTGTCCTCCTTGGTCTAATAACTGAACGGCCATAACCGGAAGTAATCCTTGACGTTGCGCCACATCTTGACGATCCCCTCCGGCTCGAAGATCAGGAAGAGGATGATCGCCAGACCAAAGGCGCCCTGCTGCATGTACGGCAGGTAGCTGTTGATCTGGGGCACGGCGCCGCTCAGGAGGCGCGCCAGGTTCGAGAGCAGCGCCGGCAGCAGGGTGATGAAGGCCGCGCCGTAGATCGAGCCCGAGACGCTGCCCAGCCCACCGATGATGATCATCGCCAGGTAGAGGATGCTGGTGTCAATGGTGAAACGTTCCCACGAGATGATGCCGCGGTAGTGGGCGGTCAGCGCCCCGGCCAGCCCGGCGAAGAACGACGAGGTGGCAAAGGCAAGCAACTTGTAGCGAAACAGGTCCACCCCGATCACCTGGGCGGCGATGTCCTGGTCGCGGATGGCGACGAAGGCCCGCCCCGCGCGGCTGCGGAAGAGGTTGCTGACGAAGATCACCGTCAGGATGAGGCAGCCCACCGTCACCCAGTAGAAGGCGAAATCGGGGTTGCCGATCGCCGTCATAGAGATGCCAAAGATGTTGCTGGTTTCGCGGGGGATCGACAGCGACTCGCCGATGCCGAGCAGTTTGCCGTGGGTCAGCACCCAGGTGATGATCTCCTGGGCCGCCAGGGTGGCAATCGCCAGGTAGAGGCCCTTGAGGCGCAGCGAGGGCAGCCCGAAGAACGCGCCCACCACCGCCGTAAACAGGCTGGCGATCGGCACCGTGATCCACATCGGCATCCCCAGCCGGGCGGCCATCAACCCGGCGCTGAAGGCCCCCACCGCCAGGAACCCGCCCTGCCCGATGCTGATCTGACCGGTATAGCCGACCAGGATGTTCAACCCGATCGCCCCGATGGCGGCGATGGCGATCGTATTGGCCAGGCTGAGCCAGTAGCGATCGGCGAACCAGGGAAAGACCAGCACGGCCACCAGCACGAGGGCGATCCGCAGCCGTTGCGGCCAGTAGGGCCGCAGGGCCATATCCGCCGCGTAGGTGGTATGAAACGTCCCGCTTTGCATAGGCGCGCCCTTCCTACACTCGCTCGATGAACCGCTGGCCGAAGAGCCCGTAGGGGCGCACGAGCAGGATCAGTAGCAGAATGATGAACGGAACCACTTCGCCCATACCCAGTTCGGGCGGCAGGTAGCCCCCGGCGTAGGACTGGAGCAAGCCGATGATCAGCCCGCCGATGATCGCCCCGGGGATGCTGTCGAGGCCGCCCAGGATCACCACCGGGAAGACCAGCAATCCCACGCGGGCGATCGAGCCGGACACGCCGCCGAAGATGCTCATCAGCAGAATGCCGCCCACCGCCGCCGTCACCGCGGCGATGGCCCAGGCCACCGCCCAGACCCGCTTCACGCTGATGCCCATGCTCAACGCCGCCTGCTGATCGTCGGCCACGGCGCGCATAGCGATCCCCTCACGGCTGAAGCGGAAGAAGAGCGTCAGCAGGGCGAAGAGCAGCAGCGCCAGAAAGATGGCCCAGACCTTGTCCACCCCCACGCTGGCGCCGAAGATCGTCATCGTATCCCGCGGCAAAAACTGCGGCGCCGGGCGCGGCGTCACCCCCCAGATCGCCCCGACGATCGCCCGGAGCAACGATGAGAGGCCGATGGTCACCATGATCACCGAAATGGCCGGCTCACCAATCAGCGGGCGGAGCACCAGGGCTTCGATGAGCACGCCGACGACCGCGGCCAGCAGCACCGCCACAACGACCCCCGCGGGCCACCAGATGCCAATCTGCTCGACGGTCATGTAGGTCAGGTAGGCGCCGATCAGCAGCAGTTCGCCCTGGGCGAAGTTGATCACGTCGCTGCTCTTGTAGATCAGCACAAAGCCCAGGGCCACCAGGGCGAAGATCGCCCCGTTGGCGACTCCGCTCATCGTGAGTTGGACGAGTTTCTCCATAGGCTCCTCGGAAGAAGCTGCGGCATTGGGGGAGGGCAAGGCTCTCACGACCCATCCAGACAACCAGCGTGACTGATGACGATCTGGGAGGGCTTCGCCCTCCCAGACCCTCCTCTCAGGAAGGGGCGCCTCAAACGCCGGCCTTAACGCACGGCCATCCGCGCCGGCTGGCGCTCGCCGGCGGGCGCGGGGGGCGCTTCCATCTCCTCGATCCGCAGCCGCGTCTTGATCAGCGCCGTGCGCCCGTCCTGGTAGGTGATGGTCGTCTCCAGCTCCAGTTCGTTCTGGTCGCCGTAGAGCGCGTCCACGATTTCGTCGTAACGCTGGGCCACCAGGCGCCGGCGGACCTTGCGCGTGCGGGTCAGTTCGCCGTCGTCGGCATCAAGCTCTTTGTGCAGCAACAGGAAGCGTCTGATTCGCGCCGCCGGGGGCAGGTCGGCGTTGGTGCGCTCGACATCGCGGCGGATGAGGGCGTAGACCTGCGGCTTCTGGGCCAGGTCGGTGTAGGTAGTGTAGGAGATCTGCCGGCTTTCGGCCCACTTGCCCACATTGCCGAAGTCAATGTTGATCATCGCCGTGACGAAGGGCCAGTCGCCGCCAAAGACCACCGCCTCCTTGATGAAGGGGCTGAACTTCAGCTTGTTCTCGATGAACTGGGGCGAGAACTTCGTGCCATCGTGGAGGGTCATCACGTCCTTGGCCCGGTCAATGACGATCAGTTGCCCGTCCTCGTCGAAGTAGCCCGCGTCGCCGCTGTGGAGCCAGCCATCAACCAGGGCCTCGGCAGTCGCCTCGGGGTTCTTGTAGTAGCCGATGAAGACCGAGGGACTCTTGACCAGGATCTCGCCGCTGTCGGCGATGCGGATCTCGGTGTTGGGAAGGGGCGTGCCCACGGTCTGAAACTTGATTTGCCCGTCGCGGTGGATCACGCTCAGGCCGGCGCTCTCGGTCTGGCCGTAGACCTGCTTCAGGTTGACGCCGAGGGCGTGGTAGAAGCGGAACACATCGGGGCCGAGGGCCGCGCCACCGGTGTAGGCCCGCTTGAGGAAGCGCAGGCCCAACTGATCCTTCAGCGGCTCGAAGACGCACAGGCGCGCCAGAGCGTACTGCAGGCGCAGCAGCGGGCCGGGGTCCTTGCCGCTGAAGCGGGCATCGGCCATGGCGTAGCCCTGGCGCATGGCCCACTCGTACATGGCCCGTTTGAGCCGCGTGGTGTCCTGGATCTTCACCTGCACCTGCGAGAGCATGTTCTCCCAGATGCGCGGGGGCGAGAACATCACCCGCGGGCCGATCTCGCGGATGTTCTCCTGCACCGTGCTGGACGATTCGGGGAAGTTGATGGTGAACCCGCACTGCAAACCGGCGGCGACGGTTATCATCTGCTCGCCGACCCAGGCCAGGGGCAGGAAGCTCACGAACTCATCGTCCGGTCCCAGCGGATCAACGGCAAGCAACCCGGCGCCCTGGCTGATCAGGTTGCGGTGCGTCAGCATGGCCAGTTTGGGAGTGCCGGTGGTGCCCGAGGTGGTGGAGAGGATGGCCACATCGTCCGGCTGACCCCGGGCCAGTTCGGCCTCGAACAGCCCCGGATGGGCGCTGTCGTAGGCCCGTCCAAGCTCCTCGATGTCGGGGAAATGGGCCAGGTAGGGTTCGCGGTAGCCCCGCATGCCCTTGGGTTCGTAGTAAATAACCTTGAGTACGTTGGAGAGTTCGGGCCAGATCTCGATGATCTTATCAACCTGCTCCTGATCCTCGACCACAATCACCCGCGCCTCAGCGGCCTGCAGCACGTACTTCACCTCATTGGCCACCGAGTCCTGGTACACGCCCACCGAGGCCCCGCCGACGGCCTGGGCGGCCAGTTCGGCGTAGAGCCACTCCGGGCGATTATCGCCGATGATCGCCACCTTGTCGCCCCGTTGCAGGCCGAGGGCGCGCAGGCCCATCGCGAACGCCCGCACGTGGTCGGCAAACTGGCGCCACGTCACGGTCTGCCAGATGCCGAAGTCCTTCTCACGCAGGGCGACCTTGTCTCCCAGCGTGTCGGCCTTGTGCATCAACAGACGGGGAAGGGTCCACTCACTCATATCAGCCGCGCCTTTACGGTACTATGCGAATATCATTCGAGACAGGGCCGCAGCACCGGC
>JAOACN010000015.1 GCA_026417815.1 Chloroflexaceae bacterium
GGGTTAACCTACGACATGCTCATGGCGACGCCCCTGCGGCCCGAGCAGATATTGTGGGGCAAACTGGTGGCGGCGTTGAGTTACCTGTTCGTGCTGATCTTCGCTGCCATACCGGTGTTCAGCGTGGTCTTCGTCTTTGGCGGGGTGGAGCCACTGGCCCTGCTGAAGGCACTGGTGCTGCTGGTGATGACGACGATCTTCTTTGGCACGCTGGGGCTGTTCTGTTCGGCCCTTTTGCAGAGAACCACGCGGGCGACAGTAGTGGCCTACGCCCTGGTACTGCTGCTGTTAGGTGCGCCGCTGCTGCTTGCGACCGTCTGGGGCCAATTCTCGACCCCGCCGGGGCAGGCGCCGCCGCCCTCGCTGGTGTACCTGCAACCCTTCAGCGCGCTGACGGCGATCACCACGATCACGCCATCCGCCGACCAGGCGATGAACTTCTTCGGCTACGGCGATCCCCTGAGCGGCCTGCCATTCCTGACGCTCCTGTGGCCGGGGGTCATCCACTACGGGCCAGCGGGGCCGATCGTGGCGCCGGTCTACCGGGCCACATTGATCTTCTACGGCTTGCTGACAGTGCTACTTAGCTGGGCCACGGCGCATCTGATGCTACCGGGGAGGCGCTGGCGCCCGCGCCGGAGCGATCTGGGGTTCGCGCTGCTGCTCCTGGCACTTGGACTGGCGACCTATGTCTGGCGTGACTGGTGGCACGTGGCGCCGCCGGGCGTAGGATAACAGCACGTCGGATTGTGGATTTACGTACCACAACGAGGCTGCCCCCCAGCGGCGAGATTCGCAGGGGCCGCGCCTGTCCGAACCTCGCCGCTCCAGTGCGGCGCGGCGAAGTCGCGCCGTACTGGAACGGGGAATCCAGCGGGGGCCTGCAGCCGCCGAGACGTGAAACCCTCAGAGCAGGCTGCGCAGCACCCCCACCACGCGCCCCTGGATGCGCACATTCTGGGGGGAAGTATAAATCGGATCCATGGTGCTGTTGGCCGGCTGGAGACGGATGCGGTCGCCCTCGTGGTAGAACTTCTTGAGGGTCACGGCATTTTCGTCAACGATCCTCGCGGCGACCATCTGGCCGTTTTCGGCGGTTTCCTGGTAGCGCAGCAGCACGATGTCGCCATCGTCAATCAGCGCATCGATCATGGATTGACCACGCACCCGCAGGGCGTACACATTGTCCAGTTTTCCAGGGGGAACCACTTCCGCGGGCACGTCAACCTGCTCGGCGGTCTCGATATCTACCTCTTCCGGGTCAGGGAGCGGGGAGCCGGCGGTGATCACGCCCAGCAGCGGCACCTGTCCGCCTTTCGCCGTCAGCCACACTGGCGCCACCTCGTCCTGGGAGGTCAGCCTGATCCCGCGCGACACCTTCCCGTTCCGATCGATCCAGCCCTTGTCTTTCAGAGCGTTGAGATTGTAGGCCACCACCGAGGTCGAGCTGATCTTGAGTTCTCTCTGGATATCGCGAATTGCCGGTGGGTAGCCGTTCTTGCGCATGAACTCCTGAATACAATTCAGGATCTCTTTCTGACGATCAGAAAGTTCATCACCTCTACGCATGTTCCCCATCCTTTCTCTGGCCGCAGCCCGGATGGGGCCAACGGCGAGCTACCAATACGCTGTCCATGCCTCATGAACCGACTCGCGCCGGACGTGCGGCACAGGACAGCCGGATGTGCCGGAGTAGAACTTTTGTCGCAAGTATAGCAAAGAAAACACTTGTGCGTCAAGGGGGCGCCGGGGGTAACTGTTCACGCTCGGGGTAACGAAGGAGAGCCTGGGAGCGAGGGCGTCTCGCCCTCGCAGCCACAACGAGGGCTGGAAGCCCTCGCTCCCAGGAGCAGCGTGAACTGTTGCCGCCGGGGCTGTTGCAACGTCTCCGGGGCATGCCCCGGACCCCGGGTGTTTTGGTGGTTCTGGCGGAAAACCGCCTGAACCCGTATCGGGCGGCTTCGCCGCCCCAATCCCCCGCTCCCCCGCCGGAGGCGGACGTTGCATGAGCCCTGTCTGGCCAGGAGGGGCCGCTCCGCGGCCTCCTGGCAGCGTGCTATAATCGCAGGCATGGAACAGGTGATCGCAGTTGATCTGGGGGGCACGTTTCTGCGCGCCGCGCTGGTGACGGCGCGGGGGCAGGTGCTGGCCCACGAGCGCGTTCCCACACAGGTCGAAGCCGGTCCTGCGGCAGTAATCGGGCGAGTAGTAGAGTTGATCGAGCGTATGCGCGCCAGGCTGTCAGAGGACGCGACCCTGCTCGGGGTGGGCATCGGCGCGCCCGGCCCCCTCGATCCAGCCACGGGGATGGTCTACTCGCCGCCGAATATGCCCGGCTGGCACACGGTGCCCCTGCGGTCCATGATCGCCGAGGCCACCGGGTTGCGCGTGGAACTGGGCAACGATGCCAATGTCGCTGCGCTGGGCGAGTGGCGCTTCGGGGGTGGCCAGGGCCGGCAGCATATGGTCTACGTCACCGTGAGCACCGGCATTGGCGGCGGGGTGATCAGCGATGGGCGCCTTTTGCTGGGGCGCATGGGGGCAGGCGCCGAGTTGGGGTTCATGGTGCTCGATGCCGAACGGGGTACGGTGTGGGAGGATCTGGCCTCGGGCACGGCCCTCGGGCGCGCCGCGGCAGCGGCAATGCCCGCGCACCCGGAGAGCCTGCTGCATCAGCGCGCCACACCGGCCACGGTGACCGGCGCGGACGTGGCCGCCGCGGCGGCTGCGGGCGATGCGCTTGCCACCGAGTTGATGGCCCGTGAGGCGCGGTTGCTCGGGCTGGGGTTTGCCTCGATCCTGCACGTGTTCAGCCCGGAGATCCTGATCGCTGGCGGCGGGGTGATCCTGAACAATCCGGGCTTGCTCGAACGGGCCCGCGCGATTGCCTACGCCCACGTGAAGGTGGAGCTCTACCGCGACGTGCCGATTATCGCCGCGACGCTGGGCGATTATGCCGGCCTGCTCGGCGCGGCCGCGCTGGTGCTGGCCGCCTGTGAGCGATAATGGTAACACTGTGTAACTATTCGCCCTATCTCTCCTTTGTCACTTGCCGCGGCTTCCGCTGGGAGGAGGTTCGGAGAAGATCTTCGGGGGTCTGCGGCCCCCGCAATCCCCGCCAGCGGCAACGTGACAAAGCTATGGCTGAAGCCGCGGGCTACCGATGCGAAGGCCGCCATTCGGCCGAGCCTTCGTCCCGGATCAGGCCAGGGCTCACGGCGAAGCCTTCGCGGGCTATACCGGATTTAATGCTTTATCTTCATCATAGAGAGTCTCGCGGTAATGCCAGGCGACAGTACGTCTATGGGCTATGCTGAACCATCGCCAGTTGTGCGAAGCGCTGCTCGCCAGCGCACGCTGCTGCTGGCCTGGCTGACGCTGCTGTTCTTTTTCGCCCTCTTTGCCACAATGGTCTCCTGGGCGCTGTGGACCGCGCGCGAAGTTTACCGCACAGCCACCGAGCCGCGCGAGGCGTTGCTGATCGTGCGCGGTCCCGCCGAGTCGATCGCCTGGCGACCGGCCAACCGAACGGTGTATCAGGCCCCGCGGGACCAGCAGCCGCTGGCCGAGGGTGATTCGGTGCGCATCGTCGCTTCCGCCGGCTACGGACAGTTGGCCAGCGTGCGCCTGTTTGAGACGAGCCAGCTCGATCTCTGGGCCGGCGCCGAGGTGGCCATCGAGGCCCTGCGCACCAGTCGCTGGCACAGTGGCACCCTCGAGATTGCCATTCGCCAGAGCGCCGGCTATGTGCGCTACGACATCCGGCCCAACCAGCCCTACGAGCAGGCCCGCTACACGGTGCGCGTGGCCGATGCGCTGATTGACCTGGCGCCCGGGGGCAGTTACAGCGTCGAGTTGCTTCCCCCGGAGCGGGCGGTGCTCCGCCCCGACGGCGGCAATGCGCGCTCCGCCGATGTGGCGGTGCGGAGCGGCGTGGCCGTGGTGCATGGGGCCGATGGACGCAGCGTCGAGGTGCGGCCCCGCGAACGCCTCGTGCTCGATCCGGCCGGCGTGCCCGGCCTGGTGGTCCCCGCCCGCTGGGAGTTGATCCGCGATGGCGGCTTCAGCCAGTTCAGTGAGGAAGAATACAACAATACCACCCGCCAGGATGAACCGACCCTGCCCAGGGCCACGACCTGGCGAGTCTACTCGGGGCCGGCATTGCCCCTCGAACAGCGCGGGTTCTTCCGACTCTCGCCGATCTGTCGCCCACAGCTTCCCGAAGGGACTTGCGGCCCTGATGACCGGCGCGTCGCCGCCTGGTTCTACCGGCCCGGTAACCAGACCAGCGGCTTTACCACGGGCATCAAACAGGACCTGGGGCCACGAGGCGAGGGGATAGATATTTCGGAGTACCGCTCCCTGCGCTTTTCGCTCTGGGCGCGCATTCTCTACCAGTCGCTCAACGACGTCGGCGACCGCGGCACGGAGTGCCCGGTGATGATCCGCCTGGTGGCCAAGCGCAATTCGCCTGCCGATGCGGAGGAGGAGCGCGTCGTCTGCATCTACAGCGATAACGATGATCAGCCGCCTCAGGTGACCCAGCCCGGCGTGACCTACATCCCTGTTGAACGGGCCGTCTGGGCCAATATCAGCTTCGATTTGCGCGATGAAGGCTGGCTCCCGGACTATCGTCTGTTGCGTAGCATCGAGATCTATGCCAATGGCCACGACTATGACTCGCGGGTCACCGAGGTGTCGCTGATCGGTGAGCAGTGAGGGTCGGGGAGACATCTGCTCCGGCGCCCAATGGGAGGGCCTGGGAGGTCTGCGCCCTCCCGGAAACCCCTTTTCCACGACATGCGTGTAAGGGAAGTTGCCGCTGCGCCACGTACTGTAGCTAGAACGAGCAGAGGGCTGACGCTGTATGCAAACGATCTGCGTTGTCGGCACCGGTTATGTGGGGCTTACCACAGCAGTCTGCTTTGCCGACCTGGGCAATCGGGTTACCGGGGTGGAGATCGATCTACAGAAGCTGGATCTGCTGCGGAGCGGGAAGACGCCAATCTACGAGCCGGGCTTGCAGGAGTTGCTGGAACGGAACATGCGGGCCGGACGCCTGAGTTTTACCGACGACTACGCCGTGGCGCTCGAGGGGGCCGAACTGGTGTTCATCACCGTTGGC